>JALHTS010000563.1 GCA_022865965.1 Ignavibacteriaceae bacterium | reverse complement strand
GCTTCAATATTATTAAGATCGGATATTGTCATAATATTCGTACCTTGTGAAAAACCGCTCCCAAGCACTCTTTCACCAATCTCAACATTCAACTGGGTTACTGTTCCGTCCATTGGTGAAAGTATAGTAGTTTTATATAATTGGTCTAATATTTCTTTCAATGAAGCTTTGCTTTGAAGAACCGAAGCTTGTGCTGATTCATAAGAAGCTTGCGATGTAATATAATTGCTCTGGATATTTTCAAGTTCAGCATCACTAATTAGTCCTTTAGTATGAAGTTCTTTAACCCTTGAAAAATCTAAAGTGACTCTATTAAGCTCAGCTTCTCTGATTTTAAGATTTGCTTCCGATGATAAAAGCATCGCTTCTGACCTTTCTTTCTGAGCCTGATATTGATCACCTTTTATCTTAATCAGTAAATCACCTTTTTTTACTTGATCGCCTTCTTCAACAGGAAGGAACATTATTTCCCCTGTTACTTCTGGAGTGATAATTACTTTAAATTCAGGATTTATTTTTCCTGTTGCGGCAACAGTTTGTGTGATCGTCCTTTTTTCAACTTTTTCAGTTTGTACTGCAATAATCTCTTCTTTACTGCCGCCAACGAAAGCTATTATTATTAATATTACGACTAATAGTCCTAGTCCGCCGAAAATATAGAGTTTCTTTTTTGATTTTTTCTTTTTACCGTTTGCCATCGAGATATTCTCCTATAAATAAAATTTATTCGTATTTGGTATGATCTAAAATTCCTAAGTTATATTTAAGCTGTTCACTAAGTCTCACATAATTAAATTGAGCATTGATATAATTCGTCTGAGCGTTTGTAAAAAAAGTATTAGCAATCAGAACATCAAGCAACTTTCCCGCCCCTAAAGAATATTTTTCTCGCTCAATCTTTAAATTTTCTTCTGCTGCTTTAACATTCTTTTCACTAACAATAAGAGCTTTTTTAGCAGCCTGAAGATCTAATAAAGATTGCTGAATATCCAGCTTAATTTTTCTTTTAAGATCACTTAATTCTAATTCAGTATTCTTTGCTCGTACTTCGGCAAATTGAACCTGATTATTTACATTGAAACCAGAAAAAATAGGAATACTTAAAGTTAGTCCTGCGCTATAACTTTTCATGTCAAATAAATTGTCAAATGTATTGGCAGAGCTGCGGAAACCTGCACTACCTGTTAATCTTGGAAAGTGACCTGACCTGGCGATGGTTACTCCATCATACGAACTCTCTAAATCCAATTGTTTGCTCACATAATCTTTACGAGAATTAAGAGCTTGACTAACTAAGTCGGATATTCTGCTGTAATCGGATTCAACATCAGATTTTATAAATTGTTTTTCTTCTGATGTAAGATCCTTTGAAAATTCATAGATATCCAAAACATCAAGACCCAAATAATAAAGTAAATTACTTTTAGCAACTTCAAGATTGTTTTGAGTGCGAATAACATCCAATTCTGCGTTGCCAAGCTGAACCTGCTGCTGGTATACATCTGCCAGAGTAACAGCGCCGAGACGATTTCTTTCTTCTATTGTTTCAAGATTTTTCTGCTGCTGTTTAACATCTTCGTTTCTTACATTAAGTAATTGTTCGGTTTCCACAACAGAGTAATAGAGACTAATTGTGCTAAATACTATTTCCTGTTTTAATCTTTCTAAAAGTAATTTTGCTGATTCCAAATCGTTCTGACTTTGTGAGAGATTTGCGAAACTAGAGAGACCATCAAACAAAACTATGTTTGAATTTGCGCCAACTTGATAGCTTCTTGAATCAACTGAACTTTCATCATTTGTAACTCTATCCCAATCCCAGCTTCCGGTAGCATCTAACGAGGGTAGAAAATTACCGTAAGCCGCCAGAAGTGATGATTCGTAAGTTGCAACATTGTTTTCAACTTGCTGCAAGGATGTATTCTTTTGCAAAGCAATCCTAATCGCATCATCAAGTAAAAGTCGCTCTTGTGCAAAAGATGAGAAAGAAAATATAATAGTAAGTAATAGTGTGAAAATGACACGCATTATTTTATCTCCATTTTTTCTTAAACCTAGTATTGATAAAAAATCAAATTATTTTGAGAAAACAATACTAAAATAGCTTTATTTGTAAAATAAATAAAAATTAAATTATGAGCGGTGAAATTATTACATATACGGTAGTAATTTATTCAACGATAATAATAAAGTTAAATTCGATTATGACTAAATCAAAGTTAGAATAATTTTTACTAAAAAGAATAAAAGTTCCTTTGGCACGAAATCAGAAAATTATCCTTGACAGATGTGATATGTGTTGTAAATCATTTCAAAATTCTTTTAATTAATAAGAGACTTCAGAAAAATTCGAAATTCTGTATGTTATTCTGTTCGCCATTACGAATTATTTCAGAAGTTTCAAGACATAATCATTTAAGACTATAAAAAGGAGACAGCGTGAAAAAAATCATATCTCAGCATTTTTTAATTTCTTTTTTTATTGCTTTATCGATTGCAATTACCATTCCTGTAGAAAATATCTATGCTCAGAATGTTAATAGAATTTTTGATGTGCCAGGTGGCGGAGATGGAACAAATACTTCTTCAGAGAGCAGTAACGATAATTCAGTATTATATGTTGTAGGTGGTTTAGTTATTGTTGGTGTTATAGTTTACGCGGTATTAAAAAACAAAAAAGAGAAAGAGAAATCTGAGCAGGATTCTATAAAAGTAAGCAGTGGACTAGAGTCTCTTAAAGATCATTTTACAAATTATCAAAAGCAAGTTGATACTTCACCTTCGATACCAATTAATCTTTTTTTAGGTGCACAAAGAGATTTAATCAATAAAGATGAGAAAAGATATTTTGTTGGATTGTCTTATAACTTTTAGCCCAAAAGATTCTCAACAATCGATTAAGTATCTATTAAAAATATCCAATTGAATTATCAATTATCTAAAAATTGGTCTTTAATCTTCATTAAATACTCATAAGCTTCTTCATAGTTGTTCCCAATCTTCCCGTCAAGAATTGCCTCTTCGATTGCCGTTTTGATTTCTCCAACTTTTCTTGATGGTTTAAGATTACATATCTGCATAATCTCTTCTCCCCTTACCGGAGATTGAAACTCTCTTAACTGATCTCTTTCTTTAACATCTCTTACTTTTTGCATCACTCTCTCATAGTTGCCAAGATACTTTTCAACTTTTTGTGGATTTTTACTTGTAATATCAGCACGACATAAAGTTATTAAGTCCTCCAAATCTTCGCCGGCATTTACAACAAATCTTCTTATTGCCGAATCAGTTACTTCCTCATTAGCAAGTGCAATTGGTCTTAAGTGCAACCTAACAAGCTTTTGTATATACTCAAGTTGATTAAGCGGTAATTTCATACGATGAAATATTTTTTTCATCATTCTTGCACCGAGTTCCTCATGCCCGTGGAAAGTCCAGCCAGTCCCTTCAACAAATTTTTTAGTTGGCGGTTTAGCAATATCATGCATTAAAGCCGCGAAACGAAGCCAGACATTTTCAGTGTTCTCCGATATATTATCAACTACCTGACAAGTGTGAAAGAAAACATCTTTGTGGTGATGGTCCTGACGTTGTTCAACTCCTTCAAGATTAGCAATTTCAGGAGATATAACTTCCATAACTTCAGAAAAGAACAAAAGTTTTAATCCGACTGAAGGCTTTGGTGATGAAAGTATTTTGAAGAACTCATCCGTTATTCTTTCCTGAGAAACAATCTTTAATCTTTCTTTCATTTGTTTGGCGGCACTCATAACTGATTCATCAACATCAAACTGAAGTTGACTCGCAAATCTGAATGCTCTTAAAATACGCAGAGGATCATCGTTAAATGTTATTAAAGGATCAAGCGG
>JALHTS010000562.1 GCA_022865965.1 Ignavibacteriaceae bacterium | reverse complement strand
ATGGTTTACTGGGGATATCTTCTTCTTCCCGTTATAATTGCAATTATAATTACAATTTTCTTGTCTCTTAAAATACAGCTTCACACTTTTGTTGGAAAAATCAGCGGCGAAGATATTTTTGCCACGCTTAAATTAGCAATCATATCAATTATAATTTTACCCTTATTACCGGATAAAACATTCGGCCCGCTTGATGTTCTTAATCCACGCTTAATTTGGTATATGGTAATATTCATAAGCGGAATAAGTTTTGTCGGTTATTTTTTCATCAAACTTTTAGGTAAAGATAGAGGAATTGTTTTAACAGGATTATTAGGCGGATTAGTCTCCAGCACTGCAGTTGCATTTTCTTTATCAAAGAAGAGCATTCAGGAGCCGCAGTTGTCTTACAATTATTCAATTGGTATTGTGCTGGCTTCAGCAATGATGTTCGTACGTGTATTTATAATTGTGCTTGTTATAAACAGTGCCTTAGTCTCAAATCTTTGGATTCCGCTTCTTGTTTTTGCTATTATAGGATATATTGTCAGTCGAATAATGTATAAAAAAGGATCTAAAAATGAATCATCTGAAATTGAAATAAGCAATCCTTTTGAACTTAAATCTGCCTTTTTATTCGGACTTTTATTCGCAGTTGTGATTTTTGGTGCAAAAGCCGCACAGGTTTATCTCGGCGATCAGGGAATTTATGCAGCAAGTGCTCTGGCAGGATTAACAAGTGTTGACGCTATTGCTCTTTCTATTTCCAAACTGTCATCAGAAAATTTAGTTTTTCTTGTTGCTGAGAAAGCAATTATTATTGCTTTGATATCCAATACAATTGTAAAGATGTTAATTACAGTTATCTGGGGTTCACCCGAGCTTAAGAAATCCGCAATAAAAGGTCTTAGTCTCGTTTTAATTGTTCCTGTGATCTATTTGAGTACACTTTTCATTTTTTGATTTGGATAATAAGTGAATAATTATAAACTGATAATTCAGTATGATGGAACTGATTATTCAGGTTGGCAAACGCAGATTAACGCAAAAACAATCCAGCAGACAATTACCTATTCAATAGAAACAATAACAAAAGAAAAAGTCAATTTAATTGGATCCGGAAGAACTGATACCGGCGTTCATGCAATTGGTCAGACGGCAAATTTCAGACTTGAAACGGAACTCGATCTTTATAAGTTCAAGTATTCATTAAATTCAATTCTCCCATATGATATTTCTGTATTAACGATGGAAAAAGTTGATATTGATTTTCATGCAAGATTTGATGCAAAGAAAAGAACTTATTTATACTTTATTTCAAAATATAAGTCGCCTTTCTTTAGAAAATATTCTTATCATTATCACGGTGAATTAAATCTTTCTGAATTGAATAACATCAGCAAAAATTTTTTAGGCAATAAAGATTTCACCTCATTCAGTAAAAAGAATACGGAGATTGACAATAAGTTTTGTGAAGTTTATGATGCTAAATGGTACGGGAAAGATGATCTTGTAATTTTTGAAATAAGTGCAAATCGATTTCTTCATGGAATGGTTAGAACAATTACGGGAACAATTCTCAAAGTATCGGAAACACAAGACGGTGAAGAATTTATAAACAAAATATTTGAAGAGAGAAACAGGGAAGCTGCTCTAATGGCTGTTCCTGCTCACGGTTTGTTTTTACATAGTGTGGAATATTAAGCAGATAAAATTCTTAGCAGACCTGCATTCTGAAGCAATTAATTTTCCGATTGCGTTTTTAATAGCATATCCAATCGTGGAATTAATTGCTTTAAGCACGAAGAAAAAATATTCTAATAAAGCCGCAATGTTACTTTTAATAATTGGAGTTATTGAAATGTAATTTGTTCGTTAAGTTTGAATTTACGGCAATAAACTCGCTCATCGCAAAATTTTTGATTCTGTTCAAGAATTTAGTAAATCTAGTAGAGAATAAATTTTTGTTACGGATTTTATTTTTTAATTTTGGGTTGAAATGATTGTACAAAAAAATATATCAATACTACTTCTAATATTTCTGCTAACAGGTCTAGGTTTTTCTCAAACAAAATCGTCTGACAAAGCACAGGGATTTTTTCTTGCTTTTGCTGTTGGACCAAGAGTTCCAATTGCTGAATTTTCAAATCAAAGTAATATCGGTTACGGAATTAACATAGAGTTTTCATACGCAGATACAGATGTTTTACCGATCTTCTTTTTCGCAACGGTGGGATTTGAACAATATCCAGGCTCACAAGATTTTTACAAAGTGACCGATTATTCTAATTTTCATACAAATTCTCTTCCAATAACCATCGGCGGACGTTATTATTTTTCGCCTATTGTAAAAGATATTATACTTTTGATGCCAATTGTGCAGGCATCGGCAAACTTCAACTATTATGAAAAGCTTCATCAGTTTAAAATAGATTCGGGAAGAAATAACTTTTTAGAGGATAATTCTAAATTTGGATTCAGTGCCGGTGCAGGTGTTTCAATGTTTATAATGGAACTTCTTGCATCTTACAACTATTATGAATTAAATCAATTTCTTTCTTTTGATCTAAAAGTAAGAATACCTTTGTTTATAACATTTTAAGAGATGAAACATGGAACTAAAAAACTTACTTCTCGAAATAAAAGAAAACATTGCCGTCGTTACAGTTAATCGACCGGACAAACTTAACGCTTTGAACAAAGATACAGTTTTAGAACTGCGTTCAGTTTTCAAAGAGTTGAGAAGCAACGAAAATATATTTGTAATCATTCTCACAGGAAGCGGAGAAAAAGCTTTCGTAGCAGGTGCAGACATAAAAGAACTCAATCAACTTGATGTTCTTTCTGCAAAGAAATTTTCTGAACGCGGACAGGAGGTTTTCAACTACATTGAAAACATGAATAAACCCGTCATTGCTGCTGTTAATGGCTTTGCTCTTGGCGGAGGATGCGAACTCGCTCTTGCTTGTCATATACGTCTTGCAAGTGAAAATGCAAAGTTTGGTCAGCCAGAAGTTAATCTGGGAATCATTCCCGGTTACGGCGGAACGCAGAGATTAGCCCGACTTATAAACTCCGGCAGAGCTATGGAATATATTTTAACCGGCGATATGATTGATGCAAATGAGGCATTCAGACTCGGACTTGTAAATCATGTTTATCCTCAATCCGAGTTGCTGAATAAAGCAATGGAAATGGCGCAGAAGATTGTATCCAAAGGACAGCAAGCAATTAGGTTTGCAATCAAAGCGGTTAATGTTGTCGATCAGGTTTCTGCAAAAGAAGGGCAGAATTATGAAGCAAGTCTTTT
>JALHTS010000561.1 GCA_022865965.1 Ignavibacteriaceae bacterium | reverse complement strand
TATAGCTTTTATGGAACAGGAACTTTGGTTTATGTTTTTTGTGACTGCATGTCTTTTACGCCCTGCTCTTCACGAGTTTAGTCTAGGTAAACAGTATACTGATGAAAGGCAATTAATCATTCAAGCGGAGTTTATTTCTATAGATTACAAGCTGGGAGTTTTGTTGAAACACGAAAAATGATTTTGCTTAAATAATATTTTATGATTGACGGCCTGATAGTCTTTCTCACAAGTAGGTTTTGGTTAGCTTCGTGCTAACTCTTCTATCAGGTTGAAAGCGTCAACAACATGCCTTCTTTTGTGTCGTATACTTCCAATAGTTAATCTTATTGCATATTTACCGTTAAGCTTTGTGTGGGATAAAAATAATTTACCCGATGCATTAATTTCTTCTAATAGTCTTTCATTAATTTTATTCAACTGGTCTTCTGTTTTGCTGCCGGGATTAAATCTAAAACAAACTGTTGAGAACGGAACGGGAGCCATTCGTTCAAAATCTTTCTCTTCATCAATCCATTTAGCAAATTCCATTGCAAGATCAATGTGGTTTTTAATTCGTGCAGCTAATCCTTCAACTCCAAAATATCTTATAATAAACCAAAGCTTAAGAGAACGGAATCTTCTCCCAAGCTGAATTCCGTAATCCATTAAGTTTTCAACTTCATCATCTTGTTTTGTTTTTAGATATTCAGGAACAAGACTAAATGCACGTTTTAACACTTCAGGTTTACGCGTAAAATAAATACTCAAATCCATAGGAGTAAACATCCATTTATGCGGATTGATAACAATTGAATCTGCTCTCTCCCACCCTTTTGTAATCCATTTCATTTCGGGAATCATTGCAGTAACTCCGGCATAAGCAGAGTCAACGTGAAGCCAGAGATTATGTTTCTCACAGATTGCGGCAATTTCTTCAACAGGATCAATGCTGGTTGTTGATGTTGTTCCCACTGTTGCAACGACACAAAAAGGTTTCCAGCCATTTGATAAATCTTCTTTAATTGCTACTTCAAGTTTTTCGGGAATCATCTCAAATTTTTCGTTAACAGCAATTTTTCTAATTCCTTCCAATCCTATTCCTAATGTCACTGCTCCTTTATCAATTGATGAGTGAGCGTGTTCAGAACAGTAAAGTCTTAGTCTTGGGACATCATTTCTTCCAGTCATTCCCTTTTCCCTGAAACCAAGATTAAGCTGTTCACGTGCAGAAGCAATTGCGTGCATAGAACTTGTTGACGCAGTATCATAAATAATTCCCCAATAATTTTCGGGAAGTCCAACCATTTGCCTGAACCAGTTCATCATTGATCTTTCAAGTTCAGTAAATGCGGGAGAAGTTTTCCACAGCATTCCATTTGTGTTTAATGCAGCGGAAAGTAGTTCTGCCAAAATTCCGGGAGCACTTGACGTTGAATTGAAGTAAGCCATAAATCCGGGATGATTCCAGTGAGTAATTCCATCCATTAAAATTTTATCTACATCATTCAAAACTTTTTCTATATCTTCACCACTCTGTGGTGGAGTTTGAGGAATTCTTTTCAGAATATCACCCGGATTTACTTGTGATAAAGGCGGATATTTTTCAATGTCTTTAAGATAATCGGCAATCCAATTCACAAGTTTGAATCCGTTTTTACGGAATTCTTCAACCGACATATCGTTAAAATTATTTTTCATCAAATTCACCCTTAAATAAAAAATGGAACGTTGATCTTGCAGATTAATACAAATTAAATCAACGAAAATCGGCTCACTCTACCTCATCAGCGTACTATTAAAATTGCAATTCAAATCTAAGAAAAGTATTTATCTTTTTTTAAGAATCAATTTTTAATAATTAGAATAATAAAAGGTAAAATTATTTATATTTCAACGGGCTGATCAAATTACGATAAAAGTTCAGGTAAGAGAGATGCAGATGAAAAAGTTGGAGCACAAACACTAAACAATATACTTAACCTTCAAGGTCTTTGATTGCGACCTTGAAGGTTTTTAAATCTTTTTATCTCCTGAAAAATTCCGAAACTATCTTTTCCCAATTCATATCAGAAAGTTTTTCAAGCTGACCAATATATAACTCATTTTCATTTACATATTCATCACCTTTTTTCTCGGCCTTAAGTATTTCCTTCATCACAGACTTGAAGTGTTCAATGTCTTTCTGGTAAAGTGAAACCGCAGATTTACCTATATGCAATTCTTTTATTTCATTATCAATATTATCAGTATCAATAGCACAGAACCAGTTTCTTTCATAAGGAGTTACGTCAAGAGCTTCAAGATTTTCTTTGAGAATTGTATTTATTGATTTAACAACACCACTTACCGGTGAGTTGAAAGATACTTTTTTGTTACCCTGTCTTATTGTAAACAAAGGTTGACCCGCTTTTACATTCATACCAAGATTTGGCAATTCAACGGCTTCAACTATACCAATAAGCTTTTTAGCAAAGTCATCCATACCAACTTTAGCCATTCCTTCCTGATTCATATTAACCCAGGTGTGGCTGTTTGATATGAAAACTCCTCCCGGAATTGAGAACTCACTTCTTGAAGAGTCTTCTTCTGCCGGCGAATGAGTAATGTGAACCTTAGGCTGAAGCTGTTTCTGAATTTTATCCTGTCTTTTTATAACTGCCTTATTCGTGAATGCAAGCAACTCATCTTCTGTAAAAGGTTTCTGAACATAATCCATTGCACCGTATTTCATAGTTTCAACAGCAGTTTCAACTGATGCATAACCAGTTATAATTATAACATCAATATCAGGACGAAGGTGCTTAACTGATTTTGTTACTTCAACTCCATCCATTTCCGGCATTTTAAGATCGGTAAAAACAAAATCGTAATGATGGGTTTGAATTAATCCCAGTGCTTCTTGTCCGGTTTCAACAGTGTCAACTGTATAGCCGTCCAGAACTAGAATTTTTCTAAAGCTGCTAAGAATCACTTCCTCATCATCGACGCAAAGTATTTTTGCCTTAGGATTTTCAACTTCAGCGCGTTTTAAAGTTTTGGCTTCTCTGCTGTAATCAAGTTTTAGGCTTTCCTTCAGAACTAATTCGCGTTCTTGTTTTAATTTTTTATCGTGCAATCGTTTTGAAATCATACGGATAAGAACATCTGCAATGATGAATATTATTATTGCAAGTATGAATAACGGCATCTTTTCCTCCTAAGGAATAAATTAATTTCTATTTTCAGTAAAATAACTAACTTTAAATTAAATTCTGTCTGAACTGCAAGGAATCAGATTTTTTTGCTCATAAACAGGATCAGTAGGTATAACACGATATATCCAACCTTCAAAGTAAGGATCTTTTTCTAATAAATTAGTATTAGTTTTTAGGTTTTCATTCACTTCAACAATTCTACCGGAAACGGGCGATAAAATTTTGTGTGCCCTGTCTTCATTGGATATTAATGTAACACAACTAATACCCTGAGCTATTTCTTCTTCGGGATTTTGAAATTCTATTGTTCTTACAGAATCAATTGTCTTCATAAAAAGGTCACAAATACCAATAATCACAGAACCATCTCTCTCTTGAGACATCCAGGATGCATAACCCAGCCTGAAATATTTTGATGGACCGCTAACATAATATAGATTATCATCTA
>JALHTS010000073.1 GCA_022865965.1 Ignavibacteriaceae bacterium | reverse complement strand
CAATGTATAAAAATAATAGCCATGATAGTAGTAAATTCAGGGGTTGCAGCCCGCTTCAGCTTTCTTGTAACTTGACAGGAATGAAGCCCACATTCGACTACTATTCTTATACAAAACGTTACGATCGTGTTTTAACTACAGTACTTTAAAACAATCTTTTTTATAGTTGTTGAATTACGAATTGTTGTTTCCATAACAAGTGTTTTTTCCAAAAGCTTTCCGGAAAATTCTGAATCACTGAATTTCTTTCTGTAAAAATGTTTTATGTATGGGTTACCTCTTAGGTGGACTACACAGTCATTAAAAGAAACTTAACTGATCTGTTTCAACAATATTATCAAAAGATTTACCAAGCAAAACCAAAACAGAATCTGCGATAGGCTTTAGTTGCTTATCTATATAGTGATCGTAATCAATGTCATTATGTTTTAACTGGATTGGTATCGGTCCTCGTTGTGTTATAACATAGTAAACAGTATCCCCGGGTTCCTGCAACAACTTTGCAGCTCTTGCGTGTGGAGGAACGTTCTTTACATATTCTTCAACATCTTTTCGCAGCCGTTTCTTGTAAACAAGCTTTTCATCAAATTCGCACTTCTTCAGTTTACTCACCACAGAACGGATCCAATCATCAACCTCTTCATTGTTAAAAATTTTATTATAAAGCTCGGTCTGGAATTCCTTTGCCAATCTTGTCCAATCGGAACGGACAAATTCCAAACCAACAAACTCTAATTCTTCCTCACCGTTTTTATTGAGAAGTCCTGCATATCTTTTCTTTGCACCCACATCACTTCCTCGCGCAGGAGTGATAATAAATTTCCGGTAATATTTTTCAAACTCATTTTCGAGACGTGACTCAATATTATATTTTTTCTTTAGTTCATCTTTCCAATAGTCGTTTAGTAGAGAAGCCAGTTCTTCGCCTGCCTTATGATAATCTAATCCGGGTTCATCAATCAGCATAACAAAAAGAGAATCTGTATCGCCGTAAACTACTTTGTATCCTCTTTTTTCGAGGAATACTTTACTGCCAAGAAGTAGATACTTACCAGTTCCTGTTATTGCTGTCGGAAGATCGGGATGATAAAACCTGCAGCCGTAAGATCCCATTACTCCGTAAAAGCTGTTCATCAAAATTTTGATAGCCTGAGAAAGTGCTTTATCGTTTTTCTTTTTTGCAATTGCTCGCTGCTCCATTAACTGATCAATAAACTCCGGCAGAAAATGCTGTGTTGATGAAAACTTATATTCGTTCGGAGTTGTGATGGTATCTTTTGCAGAAAGTAGCCTTGATAAAGGATCAATCTTAAATGTTTGTATGATTGAAGGATACAAACTCTTAAAATCCAGCACAACAACATCATCATAAATTCCGGGAATAGGATCAAGAACGTAACCACCTGCTGCATGTTCAGTTGTTTCGAGATCTTTTACATCGGGAGCAACATAACCAGCGCGATGAAGTTTTGGTAAATAGAAATGATCGAATGCAGCCGTCATCATAGCAAGCTGATCCATCAATAAGCCGGAGAGTTGTGAACGTTTAACATAAAGTTCTACGATTCCTGTTTTGTTTAAAATCTCCGTAACAAGAACAACATCCTGAAGGTTATATTCTGCAAGTGCGGCTTTATCTTCTTCAAAAAGTCGTTCAATTTCTTTTACTTTATTTTCTTCAGGTGTAATCGTTTTTCCTGTGCCGAGCAATTCCTGTGCAACAGTTTCAAGCTTAAAATCTTCAAAGTTAAAGAAGGATGTTCGGAGTGCAGTCGGACCATCTATAATTACTCTTCCTGGCAGTGAAGCAAAGTAACCCCTTGGCTGACGT
>JALHTS010000072.1 GCA_022865965.1 Ignavibacteriaceae bacterium | reverse complement strand
CAATGTATAAAAATAATAGCCATGATAGTAGTAAATTCAGGGGTTGCAGCCCGCTTCAGCTTTCTTGTAACTTGACAGGAATGAAGCCCACATTCGACTACTATTCTTATACAAAACGTTACGATCGTGTTTTAACTACAGCATTTTAAAACAATCTTTTTTATAGTTGTTGAATTACGAATTGTTGTTTCCATAACAAGTGTTTTTTCCAAAAGCTTTCCGGAAAATTCTGAATCACTGAATTTCTTTCTGTAAAAATGTTTTATGTATGGGTCACCTTTAAGGTGGACTACACTTTGATTAAAAAAAGCTTAACTGATCTGTTTCTACAATTCCATCAAAGTTTTTGCCGAGGAGTGCAAGTACAGAATCAGCAATTGGTTTTAACTGTTTATCGATATAGTGATCGTAATCAATGTCATTATGTTTTAATTGTATTGGTATCGGTCCTCGTTGTGTTATAACATAGTAAATAGTATCCCCGGGTTCCTGCAACAACTTTGCAGCTCTTGCGTGTGGTGGAACATTCTTTACATATTCCTCAACATCTTTTCTTAATCGCTTTCTGTAAACAAGCTTATCATCAAATTCACACTTCTTCAGTTTATTCACCACAGAACGAATCCAATCATCAACCTCTTCATTATTAAAAATTTTTTTATAAAGCTCGGTCTGGAATTCCTTTGCCAATCTTGTCCAATCGGAACGGACAAATTCCAAACCAACAAATTCTAATTCTTCCTCACCGTTTTTATTGAGAAGTCCCGCATATCTTTTCTTTGCACCCACATCACTTCCTCGCGCAGGAGTGATAATAAATTTCCGGTAATATTTTTCGAACTCATTTTCGAGATGTGACTCAATATTATATTTTTTCTTTAGTTCATCTTTCCAATAGTCGTTTAGTTGAGCAGCAAGTTCTTTGCCTGCCTTATGATAATCTAATCCGGGTTCATCAATCAGCATAACAAAAAGGGAATCTGTATCGCCGTAAACTACTTTGTATCCTCTTTTTTCGAGGCATACTTTACTGCCAAGAAGTAGATACTTACCAGTTCCTGTTATTGCTGTTGGAAGATCTGGATGATAAAACCTGCAGCCGTAAGAGCCCATTACTCCGTAAAAGCTGTTCATCAAAATTTTGATAGCCTGAGAAAGTGCTTTATCGTTTTTCTTTTTTGCAATTGCTCGTTGCTCCATTAACTGATCAATAAACTCCGGCAGAAAATGCTGTGTTGATGAAAACTTATATCCGTTGGGAGTTGTGATAGTATCTTTTTCCGAAAGTAATCTTGAAAGAGGATCAATCTTAAATGTTTGTATGATTGAAGGATACAAACTCTTAAAATCCAGCACAACAACATCATCATAAATTCCGGGAATTGGATCCAGAACGTAACCACCCGCTGCATGCTCAGTTGTTTCGAGATCTTTTACATCAGGGGCAACATAACCTGCACGATGAAGTTTTGGTAAATAGAAATGATCGAATGCAGCTGTCATCATTGCAAGCTGATCCATCAATAAGCCGGAGAGTTGTGAACGCTTTATGTAAAGCTCAATGATTCCTGTTTTGTTTAAAATCTCCGTAACAAGAACAGCATCTTGAAGATTATATTCTGCAAGGGCAGTTTTATCTTCCTCAAAAAGTCGTTCAATTTCTTTTACTTTATTTCCTTCAGGTGTAATAGTTTTTCCTGTGCCGAGCAATTCCTGTGCAACAGTTTCAAGCTTAAAATCTTCAAAGTTAAAGAAGGATGTTCGGAGTGCAGTCGGACCATCTATAATTACTCTTCCTGGCAGTGAAGCAAAGTAACCCCTTGGCTGACGT
>JALHTS010000001.1 GCA_022865965.1 Ignavibacteriaceae bacterium | reverse complement strand
GTATCATTTAATCCTTTTTCATCCATAAGTTTTTTAATCTTTGGAAGAATAGTCATATGCGCTCCTGAAAGAATACTTATTCCAATAACATCAACATCTTCCTGAAGCGCAGCTTCAACTATCATTTCAGGAGTTTGTCTAAGACCTGTATAAATAACTTCCATTCCCGCATCACGAAGTGCTGCTGCAATAACTTTTGCACCTCTGTCGTGACCATCTAAACCAGCTTTAGCAATTAAGACTCTAATTTTCTTTTGCATTCAGCAAGTCCTCATACTTTGTTACGAATGAGCGGATTTTGCCTGCATACTCATTCATAGAATTTTCGGAATAAGTTTTAGTTTCAGGTTTCATTGCAAAATCCTTATCAAATCGGGGAATAATATGAAAGTGAGAATGAAAGACACTTTGCCCGGCAGAGGTTCCATTATTTGAGATAATGTTGAAACCGTCTGCATTCAAACTACGTTTAATAACTCCCGCAAGAAACTGAGTCAGTTTTATCAAACCATTTAACTCATTTTCAGGAACTGTTAGAAAATTATCATAGTGTTTTTTAGGAATTACAAGAGTGTGACCGTAGTTAACCGGATTGATGTCAAGGAAAGCTTTGTAATTTTCATTCTCAAAAATTACTTGTGTATCAGCATTGCCTGCGGCAATATTACAAAAAATACAGTCCATTTTAGAACTTTCTTTTATTTATGACTTAAAATAAAATATTTTCAATATAACTGCCAAACAAAATAAATTAAGCAGATAAATATTCTTCTGTTCTGCCAAAAATACCAAAAATTCCTCCGGTGTGCAGAAAAATATTTTTACTACCTTTACCTTTCAACAAAAACTTATCATAATATGCTTTAAAAGCCTTTCCGGTATATGCCGGATCCAACAATATTCCGGTTTCCTTCGCAAAACTTTTCATCAGTTTAAGTTTGTCTTTGTTGATGCTTTTATATCCTTCCCTTGAGTATCCGTCAAGTATGATCAGATTTTCATTTCGCATTCTACAGTTAAGATTAAACTCAAGTATTGCTGCCTGAGTAAGATTAAGGATTTTCTTTCTTAATTCATACTCCTCATATAAAACATTTATGCCATAAACTTTAAGTTCTGATTTACAGTAAGAAAGTCCTGCAAGAATTCCGGCAGCAGTTCCACCACTTCCACAAGCCAATACAATTCCGTTCAGTTCATTTATATCGACCTGTTTTTTTAATTCACTTACAAAATTAATGTAACCCAAAATTCCTGTTGTTGTTGAACCCCCTTCAGGAATAATGTAAGCAGTTTTTTTTCTCTTTTTCAAAGCTTTTCTTTCCTTCTGCATAATTTCGTTTACATTATCGTATTCACGTTTTGTGAGATAAGTTATATCAGCACCGTACATTATGTTCAGAAAATGATTTCCATCAGGAATTGCTGATTCACTACCCCAAAGAAATAATTTGGTTTTTAACCCTGCTCTGCAAGCGGCAATAGTTGTAGCTCTGGCATGATTCGACTGAGAACCACCACAGGTTATAACTACATCAGCTTTTTCCTTTAGTGCTTCGAAAATCAAATATTCAAG
>JALHTS010000560.1 GCA_022865965.1 Ignavibacteriaceae bacterium | reverse complement strand
GCAGTTTCATTCCTTTTTTATTTATGCTTTTTAATTCAATATGTTTTGCTGGTCGCCTCATTTTCTAATCAATTACATTTTGTTGATTATTTATGGGCGGGCAATCTAGTTATGTTTGCTAAAACTATAATCCCTCCAATATCACTAGGCGAGCTTGGGATTAGGGAAGGAGCTTCAGTTTATTTTATTTCGAGACTTGGTGAATCTGCTTCAGTCGGATTTAACGCTTCAATATTTTTATTTTTGATAAATGTTCTGCTTCCTTCTATTATTGGTTTTATACTGCTAGTAAAGAAATCTAATGATTGAAAATATTCTAATTATCTTTTTTATTTTTCTACTATTGCACTACCTGCTTTTTCTTTATGTAGTTTATTCTGGATTGAATAAACTTAAAACAGCAACATCAATAAATATTCCCTCAGGATTTGTTTCCATTATAATTCCATTCAGGAATGAATCTGAAAACATTTTAAATAGTTACAATAGTTTATCAAATCAGAATTATCCAAAAGATAATTTTGAAATAATTTTTGTAAACGATTTTTCAACAGACGATTCGTATAAAAAATTAAGTGATGCAATTAGTTCATCTCACATAAAAGTAATTTCGGTGCCAGATGATTATTCGGTTAAAGCACATAAAAAACGTGCAATTAGATTTGGTATAGAAAATTCTATTGGAGAATTCATCGTTACAACAGATGCTGATTGTATCCATTCTTCAGATTGGCTAAGAATTATTTTAAATTTCTTTGATGAAAAAACAGGATTTATTTCAGGACCTGTTGAATTTGAAGAAGGAAAATCACTTTTAAGTAAACTTCAAAAATTAGAATTTGCGGGATTAGTCATTACTGGTGCCGGATTAATTGGAGCGGGAAAACCAATAATTTGCAATGCTGCCAACATTGCTTATAGAAAAAAAGTATACGAGGAAGTTGGCGGTTTTACTTATCAGATGAATCTTTCCTCAGGTGATGACGAATTGTTAATGCAGAAAATAAGTAAGGATACTAAGTATAAAGTAAAATTTGCAAATCATCGAAATGCAATAGTTAAAACTTCTTCAAATAAAACTATTAGTGAATTTTATCAGCAGAGAAAACGATGGGCAAGTAAAGGATTGTTTTACAACGATAAGACTTTAATATTAAAACTTATTCTTATCTATTTATTCTACATTTCTTTTCCAGTTCAGCTTCTGCTTGGAATATTTTATTCAAACATTTTATTTATGACACTTTCGTTAACAATTATCTTAAAAATTCTTTTTGAATTTTTCGTTCTTAAAAAGGGAATTAAGCTACTATTTAATAAAAAAATATTGAATATATTTTTATTAGCTGAAATCGTGCAAATTCCATACATAATTATTGCAGGAATTTCGGGTGCTTTTGGTAATTATATTTGGAAAAACAGAAAAATAAACCGCTGATTTACATCTTCATTTTATACTCATACTGTTCAATTTAATATACACTCTTAAGTTAAAAAACACTGATTATTGTTATAAAATGGAATATAACATCTGGCACTCCTGTTGTATTCTTTATAGCAGTCCATAGGAGGATAAAATGAAAAATTTAATATTAGCAGCAGTCATAATTCTTTTCAGCTTCACTTCAAACGTTGAAGCTAGCACAAACATCTCCAACAGAGTTGGTGGATACTTTTACGCTTCACTTTCACCGCACGGTAACTGGATTGATATCGGTTATGGTGTAATAGCGTGGAAACCTACAATTATGGTTAGAAACTGGCAGCCTTACCATCAGGGAAGATGGATTTGGAGTGATTACGGATGGTATTGGAATTCATATGAACCTTTCGGTCACATAGTCTATCATTATGGTAGATGGTATTTCGATGATTACTATGGTTGGATCTGGATTCCTGATTATGAGTGGGCACCTGCCTGGGTTGAATGGAGATACACTGATTCTTACATAGGATGGGCTCCGCTTTCACCTTATGCAGTGTTCTCAATATCAATAGGTATAAGCTTTACTCATGATTATTACGTTCCTTATTCTAACTGGCATTATGTTCACGTAAATAATTTTTATAATCCGTACTTAACCAGCTACTATGTTAGTGCGCAGTATAAGTACAGAATACACTCAAGAAGCAAACACAGAGTTAATTATGGATACTATAATGGCAGAATTAGAAATAATGGAATAGATGTAAGCTTTATTGAAAAAAGATCCGCTCAAAAGATTCGTATGAGAAATATTGAATCTGTAAAGGATCCGCGTCAGGTTGTATATGATAAGAATCGTGATTTAACCAGAGAAAATATCAGAACATTTTATGTTGACAAAGGTGAATTATCACGTGACGCACTTAGAGATGTCGAAGTAAAAAGATCTGACAGAAGAAGTACGCTTGATCTTTCAAGAGTTGAACTTGGATCAACCAGAAACCTGGACAAAGAAAGAATTCGTAAGGAAATGCCAAATAATGAAAAACGTGATGTAAGGCAGGATGATAGCAGAAAAGAAGTTATCCGTGAAGAAAGAAATGTTCAGAACGAAAGAAAAGTTACAGACGATCGCAAAATTGAAGTTCGTGAAAATCGTTCAAATGAGAGAAATGATTCAAAAGAAATAAGAGAAAGAAATGAAAATGAAGTAAAAAGAAATGAGAATTCTCAGATCGAAAAAAGAAGCACTGAACAGATTCAACGAAACAATAATGAAGTCCGTACAAATACTAACACTCAGAAAAGAGAAGACACGCGTGTAATTCAGAGAGAAGAAAAGAAAACTGATAGCAACGTACTGAACAATAGAAATAATGAAACAAGAATAGAAAGAAAAGTATCAACTCAAACAAAACCTGAAACCAGGAATATTGAAAGAAAGGTTGAAAATAAGCAGAGGGAAACAAGAGTTGAAACTAAGAAAAGAAATGATTCAAATAATTCTAAGAAAGATGATTCAGACACGGAAAAGAAAGAACGTAAAAGATAGTTAAATCATTGATTTTCCATCTCTCTCCTAAAGAGGCGGCATCACAAATTAAACTTTGGATGCCGCTTTTTTATTTTAATCCCGAAATCAATATTTTTATTCCACAAAAACGATTATTGTATGAAAGATAAATCCACCAGGCTCTTTTACATACTCGGATCTTTTTTTATTGCCAATGCACTTCTGGCTGAATTCATTGGTGTTAAAATATTTTCTTTAGAAGCTACTATAGGAATTTCCCCGATTAATCTCACAATTCTGGGAATTGAAAATTTATCATTTAATCTTACTGCAGGTGTTCTTCTTTGGCCAGTGGTTTTTATTATGACTGATATAATAAATGAATATTTTGGGAAAAGGGGAGTAAGATTTCTTTCATTCACAGCGGCTGGTTTAATAGCCTATGCATTTTTTATGGTTTACTTTGCAATAGGATTATCACCATCAGATTTCTGGATTGATCGAATTACTCCACAAGGAAACGTAAATATGGATCTGGCATTCAACACAATATTTGGTCAAGGTTTGTGGATAATTATCGGTTCACTCGTTGCTTTTCTAGTCGGTCAGTTAGTTGACGTAACGGTTTTTCATTATTTCAAGGCGATTACAGGAAGTTCAAAAATCTGGCTTCGTGCAACAGGTTCAACTCTGGTTTCTCAGTTTATTGATAGTTTTATTGTTTTATTTATTGCCTTCTATATTGGAGCAGGATGGGATATTAAGTTAGTACTTGCTATAGGTCTGGTTAACTACATTTATAAATTTTTAATAGCTGTATTGCTCACTCCAAT
>JALHTS010000559.1 GCA_022865965.1 Ignavibacteriaceae bacterium | reverse complement strand
TTCACTCGGTTCAATGTTCAGTGCTGTATGGATTGTTGTCGCTAATTCGTGGCAGCAAACTCCGGCCGGTCATCATATTGTTGGTGAAGGATTAAATGCACGTGCAGAGATTACTGATTTTTGGGCTATGGTATTTAACCCTTCTTCGGTAGACCGTCTTTCACATGTTCTTTCCGGATGCTGGCTTGCAGGAGCATTTCTTGTTATTAGTGTAGGAGCATATTATTTATTAAAAGATCGTCACATTCGTTTTGCAAAATCATCGATTAAAATAGCTTTAGTTATTGTAGTAATTGCTTCTTTATTTCAGCTATTTACCGGACATCAAAGCGCGATTGGTGTAAGTAAAAATCAACCTGCAAAACTTGCTGCAATGGAAGCTGTTTACGATACTAAGGAAAATGCACCCTTGTATTTGTTCGGATGGGTTAATGATGCTAAGCAGGAAGTTAAGTTCGGGGTGGCTATTCCTGGTATGCTCAGTTATCTAATCGGTTTCGATTCAAAAACAAAAGTAACAGGTCTTAATGATTTTCCGGAAGATGAAAGACCACCAGTGAACATTGTGTTTCAGGCATATCATTTAATGGTCGTAATAGGTTTTGCTTTAATAGCAATTTCACTTCTTGGTGTATTCTTCTGGTGGCGGGGAATTCTATTCAAACAAAAATGGCTGTTATGGATTTTCGTTTTCTCCGTTCCTCTTCCGCAAATTGCAAATCAGGTTGGATGGATAACTGCAGAAGTCGGCAGGCAACCATGGATTGTTTACGGTTTGATGAAAACTTCTGAAGGTTTATCAAAAGTTGTTGAATCGGGACAGGTGTGGTTCTCTCTTATTTTGTTTACAATAATTTATTTGTTTTTGTTCTTGTTGTTCATTTACTTGCTGAATGAAAAAATAAAACACGGACCGGAAGAACCGGATTCAATTCCTTCTGAAATCGGTCATCCCAAATCATAAAAAGTTTAACTTCATTTATTGGAGTGATAATGGAAATTACTTTTGATTTAAATACAATTTGGTTTTTCTTAATTGGAATTCTTTTAATCGGATATGCTATACTTGACGGATTTGATCTTGGTGTAGGGGCACTTCATCTCTTGGTTAAAGGTGATACTGAACGCAGAATAATGATTAATTCAATTGGACCAGTATGGGATGGAAATGAAGTCTGGCTTGTAACTGGTGGAGGAGCTTTGTTTGCCGCTTTCCCTCACGTTTATGCAACTGTGTTCTCAGGATTCTATTCCGCATTTATGCTTTTATTGTTTATGTTGATCTTCAGAGCAGTTGCAATTGAATTCAGAAGTAAACAACCGATGCAGTGGTGGAGAAACTTTTGGGATACGGCTTTCAGTGTTTCAAGTATTTTGATTGCTTTTATTATGGGAATTGCTCTCGGAAATATTGTAACCGGAATCCCGCTTGGTCCCGATAAAGAATTCATCGGAACATTTTGGGATTTAATAAATCCCTATACAGTTCTTGTCGGCATTACAACTGTTGCATTATTTATGATGCATGGTGCTATCTATGGTGTTATGAAAACCGAAGGCGAACTGCATCAGAAAATAAGGGGCTGGGTAAATAACACAATTATCTTTTTTGTTATCTGTTATATAACTACAACAATAGCAACGTTAATTTATTTTCCGCATATGACAGAACATTTTAAAAATGTTCCTGTTCTTTTTATTATTGTTGTGTTGAATATGCTCGCAATTGCGAACATTCCTAGAGAGATTTATCACGGAAGAGATTTCTTTGCATTCCTTTCTTCTTCCGTTTCTGTTGCAGCGCTGCTTTTAATTTTTGCGTTGGGACTTTTCCCAACCATAGTATACTCAAGTCCGAATCCGGAATATAGCCTAACGATTTATAATGCAGCATCATCACAGAAGACCTTAAACATAATGCTGATTATTGCGTTGATAGGAATGCCCTTTGTGCTGGCCTACACAATAAGTATTTACTGGATATTCCGTGGCAAAGTTAAGTTAACTAAAATGAGCTACTAAATAATTAACTATTAAGAATTAGTAGGAATTACATGGAAATAGTTTTAAGCATTTTTGTTGGTATTGGTTTGGCCGCCGCAGTCGGATTCAGAATATTTATTCCGTTTCTGATTGTTTCAATCGTGGCTTATACGGGTAATTTAGAACTATCTACTTATTTTGCCTGGATTGGCAGTTTACCCGCTCTGATTATGTTCAGCATCGCGGCTGTCGTGGAAATTCTGGCTTACTACATTCCCTGGCTTGATAATTTTTTAGATACTATTGAGCATCCGTTGGCAATAATTGCAGGGATAGTATTAACCGGTGCAGTAATAAGAGATTTTCCCCCCTTAATAAAATGGGCATTAGCTTTAATTGCCGGTGGAGGAGTAGCCGGAACAATTCACGCTGCAACCGGAATGATAAGATTAAAATCTTCAGCAGTAACGGGTGGAATTGGTAATCCTGTCGTTTCAACAGCAGAAGCGGGGAGTGCGACGGCTTTGTCTTTAATTGCGATATTCATGCCTGCAATAGCGGCAATTATTGTTGGAGGAATGGTGGTTTATTTTTCTTTTATGATTAAGAAGAAATTTTTATCACCGCCATCAGAGGATTAGATTATCTTTAAAAACCTTGTATTCTCCTAGCTTTAGATTATCTAATTTCCACTCTCCAATTGAATATCGTATCAAGCGCAAAGTTGGATGGCCAATTGCAGCAGTCATTCTTCTTACCTGTCTGTTTTTTCCTTCGGTTATGGTAAGTTCAATCCAGCTTGCTGGAATATTCTTCCTTTCTCTTATTGGTGGAATCCTTTTCCAGATTTTCGGTTCATCTATTATTTTTACTTCAGCAGGTTTTGTCATTCCGTCTTTTAGTAAAACTCCTTTTCGTAATTTATCTAATGCTGTCTCATCAGGAATTCCTTCTACCTGCACCCAATATCTTTTGGGCATTTTATTTTTCGGGTCAGAAATTAAGTGCTGAAGCCTTCCTTCATCAGTGAGTATAATTAATCCTTCGCTATCGTTGTCAAGTCTGCCTGCAGCATAAACATTTTTGATGGGAATAAAATCAGCTAAAGTTTTTCTGCCTTCTTTATCCGTGAACTGGCATAGAACGTTGAATGGTTTGTTGAATAAGATTAGCATACTAGTAACT
>JALHTS010000012.1 GCA_022865965.1 Ignavibacteriaceae bacterium | reverse complement strand
TCTTTAATTTCCCTGTCATTCCCGCATAGGCGGGAATCTAAAACCAATAAAACAAATTGGATTCCCACTCCTGCCTACCGCAGGCAGGTTCGTGGGAATGACAACCAGGTAAAACTTAATAATTTGATTTTATTCCTGATAAATTTTCCAGGTTAAGCCGAATGAAGAAAAAGATCAGAGTTTTGTAAGCGAATATAATATGATGTTTAGCAATCCGAAACTGATAATAGCATAGACAATATTCAGTATCATCCTTTTGCGTTTATGAATTTTACCGATGTCGTATTCCTGCCGTTCTTTTGGTCTGTTAGTATTTACAAATCCGAGCATAATTTCCTGAAGTTTTTAAATATTTAGCACAATAATGTTGCGAAATATAAAACAATTTTATAAGAATTTAACGTCATTTCGCAAGCTTATTTGAGTCCCGTCATTCCAAATCCACTTTAGTGGGTGAGGAATCTCCTGCTTTTTACCAGACAGTCTCTGTCCACACAGGAATGGTAGTCTGTCTGAGAACTAGTTATTGTCACTTTGAACTTGTTTCAAAGTCTTTCTTTTAAATCATTTTCAAAGCGTTAGATTCCGAAACGAGTTCGGAATGACAGTATTCGGACAGACTCAATGGTCCGTGACAACCGAGATGCATCGGTCCATTATTTTTATCTTTCATAATTGCCAATACTCTGTAGACCAAAATGTTCTTTAATTAGTAATTTTTACTTTACTTTTTGCTGCGGATTCAAAATATTGTTCAAGTAAACTTCGTAAGCGACTAAAAAATAATAAGTTAAGCCTATTGACAAGTGTGGTGTAATTATTGTAATATTAATTTAATAATTTGGGAAACTATTATAGATTATCAATTATTCAAAGGAAATAAATGTTTACTGAAAAGAACAACTAATTATTGGAATGATTATGGGGTATAATTATATACGAATTTTATCAATTACAATTGTAATTTTTATATCACAAATATCATTTGCACAACAAACAATTGGATCGTTTCCTTTAATGGATGGCGGATTTGAAATGCAGGTCGATGGAAATGTTGCCGTTCTACCAACAATACTTGGAACGGAAACCATAGAATATTGGAGCAGAGAAGGCGATACTCCTGATAATAACGCAGTTATTTTTTCTGCCGGCGGAAGATCTGGTTCAAAATATATTAATTTCAATTTTAGTGCAACTGACAACATTGGACGAAGTATTCAATCTCCTACCACAGCAGGTATTCTTCCTGCTACTTCTTATGTAGTTCAATTTTATTACAAACAGAATGGTGGAAATAATTTTGATATTCGCGCCGGCATTAGCCAGAGTGGTAATCAGGCTAACAGATTTTGTACTTATATTATTGATGCAAATGTTGGAGGCACATGGACAAAATTTGCAAAAGTAATTACTGCCTTTAATGTTACAGCAGCAAATGGGATTGGACTTGTTTGTGTAAGACCAAACGGTAGTTTGACTTCAGGCTATGGTGGATTTAATATTGATGACTTTGTTGTGTATCAGGCATCAGAAATTGATAGTGTCGCACCTAATCCGGTACTTTCACCTGCAGCAACTCAAACTGTAAATTACGGTGAATTAAATATAAGCTGGACTACACCTTCATCAGGCGTTGACGGTGGCGGTTATTTTGTGATGAGAAGAGCAGGCTCTCCACCTTCAGGAACGCCAAATGTAAATGGTATCTATAATGTTGGTAATACTATAGGAAATGGACAAGTAGTTTACATTGGTACTGCAACAAGTTATCTCGATACAGGTTTAGATCCATCAACTGAATATTTTTATTCAATTTATACAGTGGATAAAGCTTTTAATTATTCATCCCCTAATACTATTGGAGAATTACCTCTACCAGTCGAACTCTCATCCTTCTCAGCTTCGGTTATCGGTTCTACAGTTAAGTTGAGCTGGAGAACAGAAACAGAAGTGAATAATTATGGGTTTGAGATTCTTAGACAAGGTCACACTTCAACTGCGCTCAGTGTGACAGATTGGGAGAAGATTGGATTTGTTGAAGGTTATGGTAATTCTAATTCGCCTAAGGATTATTCTTTTACTGATGCTTCTGTAGTTTCGGGAACTTATTCTTATCGCTTGAAACAAATTGACATTGACGGACAGTTTGAATATTCTAAAATAATTGAAGTTGATCTTGGTGCTCCAAATAAATATGAGCTTGCTCAGAATTTCCCTAATCCGTTTAATCCTAATACATCTATCAAGTTTACTTTACCTGAAACGGGAAATGTAAAACTTACGGTTTATAATATGCTCGGACAGGAAATTGCAATACTAGTAAACGGAGTTAAAGAAGCAGGCACTCACATCATCAACTTTAACGCAGAAGAATTAAACAGCGGAATTTATATGTATCGGATCGAATCTAACGGATTTAATGAAGTAAGAAAGATGACGCTGATTAAATGAGAAACGTCAAATGTGAAACGTCAAACGTGAAAAGATAAAATCCGCCTTAGGCGGAAAAAATTAAAAGTCCCCTTCTTTTGGAGGGGATTTTTTTGAAGTGGTTGTCTCAAAAGTAAAAATTACTCGATTGTCATTCCCACGAAAGTGGGAATCCATTTTATTTTAAGGGTTCTGGATTCCCGCCTGCCTGTCAGCAGACAGGTTTTCACGGGAATGACACTTACTACACGACTTTTGAAACAGCCTCTTTGCGCTGAAATTTTCACAATCACTAATATTAAGCAAAGCAAAATTCTACCTTTCCGGGCAGTCACGATCCACACCGTGACTGGATTCGCTTATTACTGCATTTGTCACTGAATGGTCCGTGACAACCTCGATGTGCATTTGCAACAGAGACTTAATCCGCCGTGGCGGACTGTGTAATTTACACACTCAGCCTTCGATGATACGTTGGCTAATGGATAGTCTGACAATTATGTACTTCATTTACCCTTTCACCAGCCAATAATTTTTATCCCTCTTAATTGTTAATATCAGTCAAATTAAAAATTTTTTATCGGTTATTTTTCTTTGCCTTCTGACATAGACTTAAACCATTGTTTAGGCAAGTCCCGTAACCAACCAAAAAATAATGAGTTACGCTATTGACAATTGTGGCAAAATTATTGCTATATTTAATACAACTATTTGGGGAAACTATTACAAATTATTAACAACACAATAGTTCTTTAAATTATTTAACTAGTTTTGACTGTCTCCACTTTTCACCTGACAATTGAAGTAATCCACTAACGGCAGTTAAATTGTTAAATAATTATTAATAAAAATATTTTATAATTTTTCTTCGCGAAGGTATTATGAAAAAATTTGGATTACTTTTTTCAATTATTATTTTATTTAGCCAATTGATGTGGGGGCAAACAACTTACACGTGGACTGGAGCTACCAGCAGTGACTGGACAGTAAGTACGAACTGGAATCCAACACGGTCATCGCCTAGATCAAGCGATCTTTTAGTTTTTGACAAAGGTGGAACTCTAACCGTAACGTCTGTT
>JALHTS010000558.1 GCA_022865965.1 Ignavibacteriaceae bacterium | reverse complement strand
ATTCTCGACAAATCCCAAAGGAGTAATTGTTTTTCCTATATCGTGATAATAAGCACCAACTCTGGCCAGAAGCGGATTGGCTCCAATCTTTTCGGCAGCAGCTTCAGCAAGATTTCCCATAATAAGAGAATGATTAAAAGTGCCGGGTGCTTTTCTTGTAAGTTCTTTTAGTATCGGTCTGTCGAAATTAGAAAGTTCCAGTAAAGTAAGATCTGTTGTTATCTTAAAAATTCTTTCGAAGAATATTAATAAACCATATGTGAGTACAGGACTGATGAGCGCATTCGATCCCGCAAAAGCAAGTTCAATGAGCATTGTATCTACAGGGGCAAATCTTTCAAGTCCGAATGCAAGAATTGAGGCAAAGTAACCAAAAAGAATATATAAAAACGAACGGAATATTTGTGTTCTGTTTTTTATGTCTCGAACCGTATAAACTGAAATTCCGCCGGCAATAAAATTCATCGCCATAAAAGTGTAATCATTACCACGCAGTGCACCTGTTATAAGAGTTAGAATAACAGTTGTGTAAAATCCTACTCTTGAATCAAATGCAATTGTAAATATCATTGATGCGGCGGGAACGAAAATCAGAAAATGAATCGGGGCTTCTACTGAAATCTGACTGAGCAAGAATGTAACGAACGAAACAAAGATAAATACTATTGCAATGAGAACTATTTTAGTGTTATCGTAAAATATCTTTTTTCGGAAAAAATAGAGATAGAGTGTAAGCAAGCCTATCAGCAATCCGATATGAATAAACTTACCGAGAGCTTGAAGCAGCATTCCAACCTGCCCGATTGTATCACCCTTTGCTTCTTTAAACGATTCAATTATCAGTATAGCTTGTTTGGTTATTCTATCGTGCTTTGCAATAATTCTTTCATTTTCATTAACAATGCCAGAATACTTTGAAATATTATTTTTTGCCTGCTCTACTTCTATATTTGTCAACTCACTATCGAAAATAAGATTAGGAAAGACAAAACGCATTGCGTACTCTAAAACCGTATTTTCAATTTCTGTATTAAAATTAAAACTGCTTATATTGTTTCTAACTTCTCTTCTTGCCATATCAGCTGTTAAATAGTTACTTATCGGTTCAATCCTATCAATATTTCCCTGCCTGATAGCAATACTGTCTTTTAGCTTTACATCGCTGTTGACACTGAGTATTCCGATTTTTTCAACTTTCTCGATCGCGGACATAACAGATGAAAATATTTCTTGAAGTCCTGGCCCGCTTCCTCTGATCATACCTTTTTGACGTTTCCTGATATTCAAAAATTTATTAAAAGAATTTGAACTCAGAAAAGTTGGATTAATAATATTGCCATTTTCTTTCTGAAGATTATCGTCAATAACATTTATAAGATAAGCTGCATATTTTTGAACTGAATCGGTACCAAGTAATTCTTTTTTGATAAATACAGGATAAACAGATTCCTCGGCAGCTTTTATTTCTGCCTGATAAATTGTTTTATCTTTTATGATTGGAAAGCTGAATGGAGCAATAAGATCATCATGAATCCAGATAGTTCCCTCGGTTACTTCATATTCAATTGATTCACCTTTAGGAAACATAATTACAATAAGAAAAATAGTAGTCAGTCCAATTAAAATTTTTCTTTTGATTCCTTTTTTGGTATCGATGTTTAAATAGTCCTCCATTTAATTCCCTTTCTTGTATTTTAAGATAAGGCTGAGGAACTCTCCGGCAGCGTCTTCATTATTTGTTCTTCTAGTAACAAAGTCTGCATTTCGTTTAAGTTCTGCAACTGCATTATTTACAGCAACCTTAAAAGAGTTGGTTTTAAACATCGGAATATCATTATACCAGTCGCCAACAACTGCAGCTTCATTTTCAGATAAATTTAAATACTTAAGAAGTCTTTTCAATGCATTGCCTTTTGTGGAACCTGATTTTCTTATTTCAAGATAATAAATATTCTCTTTCGAGTGTGAACGGTAAAAAGAGGAAGAACATCCGAAAGTAAAAGGAAAACTCATCTTATCTCTAAGAAAAGTGACTGCACTTCTGTTATCGCCTGCGAAAAATACTTCAAGAGTATTATCCAAGTATTCGTCATAAGATTTAACTTCTTTAAACCTTGCACCGAACTTATCCGTTATTTGAGGAATAATAGAGTTCTGATCAGTAAAATAAATCGCATCTGCGTGGCATAAAGCAACATTAACAAGATACATATCGGATAACTTTAATGATTTTTTAACATGACTTTTACTTATAAATGATTCATATAAAACATTATTATCTCTGCTGTTCTTAATCAATGCACCATCAAGAGAAATTACCGGCATGTCTATATCCAGCTCTTCGGTAAACTTCACAATTGCTGAATGAAGTCTGCCTGAAGCGAAAGAAAATCGTACGTCTTTTTTTTTCAATTCTTTTACAAGACTTTTTGTTTCTTCGCCAATTTTTCCGTCGTCGCTCAGTAATGTACCGTCTAAATCAAACACGACGAGTTTTATGTCTTTAAGAATTTTAGATAATAACATTTTATTTAATTACAGTTTTCCAACCTTTGTTTGATAAGTTTCTGTAAATAACAAATACCGAAACAATTGAAGCGGCAAAATACATGACAGCAGTAATCATATCGCCGAAAATCAATTTTCCTGTTCCGAATAAAATTGAATAAACTAAAATAACTCCAAATATCCAGTTAAGAAACATACTCAGAAAACCGGTGTCGCTTTTAACGTGAGGTAAAGCAGACGAAATTTTAGTCCATAAAAATCCACCGGGATGAACTTTTTCATAGAAACTATGCAGCACTTTTTCATCAACAGGCTTGGTGAGAAATGTAACAGTTAGCCAAACCAAAGTTGTAATTGGAACGATTATAAAAAGTGTGTCAGGAAATTTCACATTAAATTGTAAAAGTACAGGATAAATAATAAACGGAGTTATCATTGCAGAAATTTCAGACCAAGCATTCACTCTCCACCAAAACCATCTTAAAATAAGAACTAATCCAACTCCTGCGCCGCATTCCATAATAAATTCCCACGCACCTGAAATTCGGTTAATAAACAAAGTAGCAATAACAGAAACAATCATTAAGCCAACCGTGCTTAAACGTGATGCAAGAACATAATGCTTTTCATCTTTGCCCTTATTAACAAACCGCTGATAAAAATCGTTAATAACATAAGATGTTCCCCAATTAAGATGTGTTGCTATTGTGCTCATATAAGCTGCAAAGAAAGCTGCAACTAATAATCCTTTTAATCCGGCAGGTAGAAAATCGTTGATGGCATAAATGAAACCTAAGCCTGTATTTCCATCCTGAAGTTCAGGATAAAGAATTAATGTGCAAAGTCCTACTATTATCCATGGCCATGGTCTGATTGCATAATGAGCAACCTGGAAAAATAAAGTTGCAAACAGTGAATGCTTTTCATCTTTAGCAGACATCATTCTTTGTGCAACGTAACCGCCACCGCCGGGCTCAGCACCGGGATACCAGGATGCCCACCATATAATTCCTATATACGCAAGGAATGAAGAAATAGTTAAAGCAAACGCTCCCGTTGCCTCACCAATACTATTGACTTCAGGGAAAAAATTAAAAGCAAAGTTTGGTAAACTATTTTGTAAACCCTGAACTCCCCCGATTTGAGGAGAGTTAACTACAAGAATGGCAAGAATAATACATCCAACCATAGCAATAACAAACTGGAAAACATCTGTAATAACAACGCCCCATAGACCTGAAAGAGCAGAATACACAGCAACTAAAAGCATGCATAGAAAGACATAAAGTAATACTTCTGATTCCGGTACACCGAATATTCCGTGAATGATAGAAGCCATCGCTTTATTAACCCAGCCCATAATAATAACATTCATAAAAAGTCCGAGATAAAGAGCACGAAAGCCCCTTAAAAATCTTGCTGGTTTTCCTGAATAACGGAACTCGGCAAATTCTACTTCAGTCATTATTCCTGCTCTTCGCCATAATTTTGCAAAGAAGAATACTGTAAGCATTCCACCGAAAGCAAAATTCCACCATATCCAGTTGCCTGCAATTCCATTTTTTGAAACTAGTTCTGTTACTGCAAGCGGAGTATCAGCAGCGAATGTTGTAGCAACCATTGACAGACCAGCAAGATACCACGGAAGATTCCTTCCGGAAAGAAAAAATTCATTTGTACTTTTTCCGGCTCTTTTGGAATAGATAATTGCAATGGTAATTGATATAATAAAGTAAATGATAAGAATCAGGTAATCTATTAGTTGCAATTAAAACTCCTTCAAGACTTTAATTTTATTTTTTAAAACTTGGTAAAGTTTAAGTTTGTACATTTATTTAATTGGGAATTATTCGTTATTTGGATTTTGCTATTTGAAATTTTACTTCCAATGTATAAAAATCCTGATCTCGTTCTTTAGGCTTTTTGAATTTTTTCTATGGTTTCCGGGTTACCAAGAACAAGTAATTTGTCGCCCGGCTGCAAAATCAGTGATGGAGACGGAAACTCACCGGGACGGCTGCTTTTATCTTCCGAGTCGCTCCCTGAATGATGAACTACTAAAATTTCGAGTTCATATTTTTTACGGATATCAATTTCCTTAATTGTTTTTTCAATCCAGGAAACGGGTACATCAATTTCACAAATGTGCATTCCACCTAAAACTTCAATCGACCTTGAGTCATCGGCTGAATCAAGCAATGAGCTAAATCCGCCGGTTAGATCTTCCTGAAAGATTCTCATATTGTATGCATTTATAACCGCACTTTTTGTAACAATACCAATTACTTTCTTTTCCTGTGCATTATTACAAACTGCAATATGATCTTTATCCACCTGTCCAAAAATGTGCATAATCAGGTCAAGATTGTCTTCCGGTAAAACGAATGGAATATTTGAATTTGCAACATCGCTTGCAATTAAAGTAGGAGAGACGGATTCTGTATCAAGAATATGTTCACGAATATCATTTAATTCAACTGATCCGATGTAAGAATCTTTTTCATCAACAACTATTGCAAAATGACTTTTACCGCTTAACAAACTTGTAATGACTTCAGAAAATGGTGAAGATCGTTTGATTAGAACAGGATCCGTTTCCATTACACTGCTTACTAAAATTGACCGAAGCAAATTAACTTCTCTTTTATCATGAATATTAATTCCTTTGCTTTCAAGAACTGCAGTCTCAATAGATTTTTTTGCAATCTGGTTTGATAGTAAAACCGAAATTATACTGGCAATCATTAAAGGAGGAATGATCAGGTAATTATTTGTGAATTCAAAAATCATCAGTATTGCGGTAATCGGCATATGAGTTACACCTGAAAGCATTGCACCCATCCCAACCAAAGCATAAGCACCGGGAGATGCAGTCCATTGAGGAAACAGCATATTTGCTATGATTCCCGTGGAAGCACCAAGCATTGCACCGAAATAAATAGATGGGGCAAACACACCACCCGAACCTCCTGAACCAAGTGTAAAGGCGGTAGCAATCATCTTGGCACCGAGAAGCAGTAATAATAATTTAAGTTCCAGGTTATTCCATACGGCATCATTTATAGCTTCATATCCAACGCCAAATACTTGGGGAAGAAATATTCCAATTATGCCCACAGCCAATCCACCAATTGCAGGTTTTGTCCAGGGCGGCAATTTAGCTTCTTCAAAATATTTACGGATGTTTAAAAATAATCTTATAAAAACAACGGAGGCTAATCCAGCTATGATTCCAAGAGCTGCATAGATGAACAATTCACGTGCATCGAGCATATCATAAGCTGGAACTATAAATGCGGGATAATCTCCCAGATAATATCTTGATACAACAGTAGCAACAACTGATGATATGATTATAGGGGGCATGTTTACAACACGCATGTCTGCAATAATAATTTCTATTGCAAAGATTGCTCCTGCAATTGGAGCATTGAATGTTGCTGATAAACCCGCTGCTGCACCACAAGCAAGAAATGTTCTTAGTTGACGTGTATTAACCTTTAGGACCTGACCTATAGCAGAACCTATTGCGGCGCCGATATGAACAATGGGACCTTCTCTTCCGGCAGAACCACCGGAACCAATTGTAATTGCTGATGTAATTGCTTTGGAAATAAAAACCCTGAACCGGATGATTCCGCCTTTGGTGGCAAATGCTTCCATTACTTCCGGAACACCCGAACCTTTAACCTCAGGAGCAATTCGAGTTATAATAAGACCGACTAATAAACCACCTATTACTGGCACAATTAATCTTATCAACCACGGAATCTGAAGGAGTATCGATGTTTCGTAGCTGTCGGTTGAAAAAAAGAGGTGATGAGAAAGTTTATATAAATATCTAAAGAGAATCGCTCCATAAGCACCCAGAACACCAATTATTACTGCGGTAACTAATAAAAATATCTGTCCGCTTTTCTTGAACAGAAAAGGTTTGCTGTCACCATAAATTTCATCGAGAGAACCTTTGCCTGTAATAAAATCAAAGTTAATACTCGCAATGTAATTTTGTATTCTATTAAGATAGTCT
>JALHTS010000557.1 GCA_022865965.1 Ignavibacteriaceae bacterium | reverse complement strand
CAAATAGTATCTGCCAATATTCTTCCAGCTTCCACTTCCTTCATTCTGATTTAGGTAAAGAGAATCTATAATAATACCTTCTTTGCTGATTTTGTAAAGCGCATTATTGGCACTGTTAACAGTTTGGGGTAAAATTTCATAAATATCGTAAATACCATTCTTAGTTAAATTAAAAGTAAATGAAGCTGTTGGACCGTTTGGTGTGCTTTGTATAAGGGCATAACGGCTGGAAGGACCGTATGCTTGTGCAACACTTGTGTTCCAACTTCCAGTTTCCTCATAACCGTCGGGATCATCATTGTCAACAATTGTAAAATAATTTAAAACATTTACAGTAAAAGGAATTTTCCAAAGCGGATTTATGGGGTCATCACTCTGAATTATAAGTGTATCTTCAATAAATCCCAACTGGTCTGGAATGAAAACAAGGGGCATATTTATTTTACTCATCCCATCTATTTCAACAGGAAAAGTTGATGCAATTGCAATATTTCCGTCTTTGGAATAAACATTTGAAACAGATAGAGTATTTATTCCCGCATTACTTATCTGGAAATCAAAAAACAAACTGTCTTCTATACTTAGCTCACCGATATCGACAAAAAGTATTTCCGGGATCAATTGTTTGTCTCTTACAAATGCTGATGATTTCAATACATCCGCAACGAAAACATTTGAAATTGAATCGTTATTCTTTGCAGACATTTCTATATAATTATTCTCTCCTGTTATAAGATCAAGGGTTTTTACATATAACCACTGATTATAATTCTGAGGATTTATGAATGAAAATTTTTCTGTTGAAATTCCGTTGTGAAAAATTTCAAAAATTATCGTATCAGCCTGATTGCTTATTTCGGGAAATTGAATGAAGATGTTATGCAATCCTGATTGCTCTGTTTCTAAATTCCAGCGCACTTTTGCAGAATCGTTCTGATTTAAAGTTACATACCTTGAATCAAGATTCCATGCACTTGTTGTTGATGTATTAAACACACCATAAATTTCCTGATATTGCGGATCGTTGTTATCAATGAATTTATCATCTGGAAGATATTTTATAAAAGATGTTGCCAAATTTCCCACGGTATCAGTAACGGCAACACCAACTTTTCCAAGATTATTAATTGAAAATGAATTGATTGTGCGCCACATATTTGACGATATGTTCTCACATTCCGCAACAAGATATCTTTCATATCTATCTTTAATTGCAACGAATGGCTGTTTTTGAAAAATAGGCTCATCTGTAGTAATGACAAATTTTATATCTGCTCCGCTTACTTCTTCAGTTAACTGAATCTGCGGTTTTATATTATCATTACTTTGAAGCCAGAGTTGATAAGCTTCTATAGCAGTCAAATATTGAAATTTAACAGTCGGATAAGTTAACTCTGCCTGATGAGCAAGATTGTTAACTTGTTGAATTTCATCATTAAAGTTTGCCTCGGGTAAATGCGACCAAAAACATGCAAGCTGATCCGTTCCCTGGCTTGCTTTAAGAAAAATATCATTCATCATTGGTTGAGTAACCGAGCCCATATACTTAGATCGAACATTCCAGCTTTTACTATTTCCTTGCAGCTGATAGTTTTCGGGAGCCGGATTAAAAGGAACAAACTCAGAAGACGATTGTGACCAATCAAAAACATTATCAATAGGTTCTATT
>JALHTS010000556.1 GCA_022865965.1 Ignavibacteriaceae bacterium | reverse complement strand
TTAAAAAAATGACTGAGTAGCAATAAATAATTACTTGTTTTCTGTTTTAAAAATTGAAACCAAATAAGAACCATCGATGAAATCCAAAATTAAAATAATTCAGGATGATATAACCAAACTTAAAGTTGATGCAATTGTAAACGCAGCAAACACGACTTTGCTTGGCGGCGGCGGTGTTGATGGAGCAATTCACAGAGCCGCCGGACCGCAATTACTTGAAGAATGCAGAACACTAAACGGCTGTCTAACCGGAGAAGCTAAAATTACAAAAGGATATAATCTTCCGGCTAAGTATGTAATTCATACTGTGGGTCCGGTTTGGAATGGCGGCAATAATAAAGAAGATGAATTACTTGCAAATTGTTATAGGAATTCATTAAAACTCGCAGTTGAAAGCGGAATTAAAACAATTGCTTTCCCCGCAATCTCAACGGGAGTTTACCGCTTTCCCCTTGAACGCGCAACAAAAATTGCAATTAAAGAAGTAAGAGAATTTCTAAAGGAAAATAAATCAATCGAAAAAATAATTTTTGTCTGTTTTGATGAAGATACTTTTAAAGCTTATAAAAAACTATTTTCGACTTTCGATTGACAGTCTTCTGCTGTATGTCCTTAATCGATATATAATGAATATTGATCTTCGATATAGAATTTACTTTTTTGTATTTTTAGAATAGACATTTCATAGAATAGGGCAAGCAATGAAAAAAATATTACTCTTCGTTTTACTGCTTCCTGTTTATTCTACTTTAGGACAGGATGGTGAAGATGAATTAATCAATCCCAAAGACTTAATCCCTGATATAGTCATCGATTTAAAGTATTCAACTTCTGATCACATGTTTCTTAATCTACCTGAAGGAGATATCTTACTTCCTAAATTCTATACTGCTAATGAATGCCTTCTACTATCAAAAGCAGTTAAGATGCTTAAAATTGCTCAGGATTCATTAAGAAATATTAGAGAGTTTAATGGTAAGCAATACCCGAATGGAATTGGTGTAAAAATATGGGATGGTTATCGTCCACGATCAGTCCAATATCTATTTTGGGAAATTTATCCAAATTCGACTTACATAGCTAACCCAGAAACTGGTAGTAAACACAACCGCGGAGGAGCGATTGATTTAACTCTAATTGATCTGGCAACCGGGTTGGAATTACAAATGCCAACACTCTTTGACGACTTTAGCACAAAAGCTTCACATTCCTATACAGGATATCTACCCTCAGAAGTATTATACAATAGAGCATTGTTGAAGTCTATTATGTCGGAAGTAGCTGGTCTGTTAATTTATGATGCAGAATGGTGGCATTATGAAATACCCGGGGCAAGTAATTATCCACTTTTAGATTTTCAAATGAAATAGGGTTATCACCATGAAAAGTTTAGTTTTTATTTTAATCCTTATGATTCCATTTATTCAATACGGTCAAAATGAAATTTTGATAAACTCCCATATAAACAATGAACAAAGAGATCCGCAAATTGTAACAGATAACAACGGAAGCCTATTAGTTGTTTGGACTTCGTACAATCAGATCAATGATAGTTCGAAAGAAGACATTTTCTTACAATTCCTTGATACAGATTTGAATAAGATAGGAAACGAGATTCAGGTTAATGAACTCACAGAAGGTGATCAAATACGTCCTTCGGTTGCAATGAATACAGAAGGAGATTTTGCAATTGCTTGGGCTTCTTATACGGATTTCAATTCGATATATGACATAAAAGTTAGACTTTATAAAAATGGAACAGCTGCATCAAATGAATTTCTTGTCAACACTGTTACTGCTAATACACAAACTAAACCTTCTGTCGATATAAGTACTGATGGCAGCTTTATTGTTGTATGGGAATCCTGGTTTGAGGATGGCAGTGATCGCGGAATTTTCGGACAAAGATTTTCTCCTGATGGAAATAAAAACGGAGGACAGTTCCAAATTAATTTAACTACACAATTCAGTCAGGCTAGACCGGTTGTAAAATATTTTCCTGATGGAAAATTTATTGTAATCTGGGAATCCTGGAAGCAGGAGACCCCTGTGGCTTCTGGCTATGGTTTGTTTGGCAGGCTGTTTAATTCTTCCGGTGAACCTATCAGCAATGAAGTGCAAATTAATGACTATTCAACGGATTATCAGTGGTTCCCCGATGTGGTTACTCTTGATTCTGAAAACTTTGTAGTTGCCTGGTGTAGTTGGGAACAAGATGGACACGATGGCGGCATTTACATAAAACGACTAAATACTTCCTGGGAATCGTTCAAACCGGAACTTCTAGTGAATTCTACAACAAGCTATTATCAATGGCTTCCAAAATTAGCTAAGACTCCCGGTGGGAATATTGCTGTGGTCTGGTCAAGTTGGCTGCAGGATGGCAGCCGCGAAGGTATTTATACTAAAATCCTTGATGGTGAACTGAATGAAAAAAGTTTTGAGTCCAGGCTAAATGATGTTACACAAAATTTTCAGTGGGAACCTAGCATAGTAGCACTCAATGATGATGAGTTAATTGCTGTTTGGTCTAACTACGACGAAATCGAAAAAAGTTATGACATTATTGGCAAGAGAGTGAACCCTCTTTCCAGAGAAGGTATTATTTCGAACGAAGGATACAGCCACGTTGAGGGTTTAACAACTTCAATGTTTATGGTAAATGTAATTGATTCAACTGAAGTTACTGGTGATACATACGAAATAAGTTTTGCAGAAAATATTTCAGAAGAACTATATGCTATTATTAAAAACAAAACTACTGATGTTGTCGTAGTTCCTGAATTACTTTTAAATAAGGGTGAAAATTTTTTCTACCTCACTCCTGTTTTCGATGGAGTAGCAGTTGAAATTAAACCGGTTCTTACTTTAGAAATAGATTATAATAAATCTCTATTTATAAACAATTCAGGTACGAATATTCAATTTGATATAGTTAGTCCTAGTGGCACCACTGTAATTGCACCAATTGATTTAGTTTTGCAATGGGGCGATGCCTCAAAAAATCCTGATGGAACCTATGTCTCTCCTCTCGACAGTGCTTACAGTTCATCCGGTATATTAGAAATAAAAATCCCTTTTATAGTATGGGATATCACTAATAACCAAAAAATGTTTTGTTTTATTATAGAACCAACTGCAACAAAAAATAAAATGTGGGATCCTGGAGAAAGCATAGTTATTCTTACTCCGACTGAATATCAGATTTCATTTCCTAATTTCCATGTTCAGCTAAACAGCACTGTTCCACTTGATAGTATTATTTTTCCTGCGCCTGGAGACTCCAATTTTATTTATACGAAAAGACCTCTCACTACGGATGATGTTTTTACATTTTCAACTGATTTGCAATATTTTACTACCAGTATTAACGACCAGGATGTTATACCGGAAATTTTTGAGCTAAAACAAAACTATCCAAATCCTTTCAATCCTTCCACAACTATTTCATTTTCTATTCCTGAAGATGGAGTTGTAAAGTTGAAAATTTATAATATACTCGGACAGCTTGTTTCTACATTGAAGAATGAGTTAATGCAAAAAGGTTCTCATAGAGTAATTTTTGATTCTAGTACAAAGGGATCACAAATTGCATCCGGTGTTTATTTTTATTCCCTTGAGGTAGGAAATAAATTTATAGTAAAGAAAATGCTTCTTTTAAAATAGCATTATAGGAGCACAGGAAGGCATAAGTAATTTTTGTTTGTTTTGATGAAGGGATCTATGAGGTTTATAAGGAAATTATAGGAGTGTTCAAATGAATATCGTTACAAACAATTTTGATTTTACTCAATAGATTGAGTAAAATTTATTGAAGAGGTTAATTTCTTTTTTTTATAGAATCCAGAAAAACCGATTTAAGGCATAGTTTTGCAGTCCTTTGTACCTTTTATAGCTGTTGCAAAATTACCCTCACCAGACGCAAAGAAATACCTAAAAAACTACTCACAGGTGTATAATTAAAAGTAGTTTGATTATCTTTTAAGTACTACAAATCAAGAATTATTTCTTATTAACTCCCCTATCGATTAAAGTTGATAGGAGTTTTTTATTAGTTGCTAATAGTTATTTGAATTTGGATTTATATTTTTTAACTTATAAAAGCATTTATGCGCATACCCTCCACAGCTACCACAGATTCCGGAGGGGGGACTTTATACGGGAGAAGGTAGAACGGATGAATAATCTATTTAATACGTAATTAAAGCTGTTCGAAATTATAAGA
>JALHTS010000555.1 GCA_022865965.1 Ignavibacteriaceae bacterium | reverse complement strand
GGAAGTATTCAGGATTTTTACTTGGGGACAAAATATGGTCTTAGCAGCGGCTATAATTTCCACCTAAAAGCAAAAGCATCTTTATTTACTTTTGCAGTTAAAGGTGAAATCGACTACTCGTCTTTCAGCAATAAAGAAGAGTGGGAGCCAGATAAAGAAGAGGAAGTTATTCAAAAAATTCTTTCATTCAGGTTAGGACCAGAATTCAGGTTTGATATACCGCTAATGCCAATCACTCCTTATGTTGATGCTTATATGTCTTTGAACACCATTTCCGGATCGTTTCAGTTTAAAAGTCGACCTGATGGATTACCAAGTGATAAAATTGATATAGAATCTGCGTCAAGAATAGGGCTTGGATTTGGAGGTGGAGCAGAAATCACAATAGGTCCAATGATGTTCTTAGATTTAGGAATTCATTACAACCTGGTTAATCTTTTAGGAAAAGAATATAAGACTTTTGATAATGCAACTCGAATAGATGCATATAAATACCTTAATGACGATAAAGATCCTCTTTTCGGTGTTGCAGATGAAAATATTGTATCGGATTCAAGATCGATCAATAATCTGCAGTTTACAGCTACTATACTTATCGGATTCTAATTCCAATTAAATTGCCCCCGTTAAAAGCGGGGGTATTTTATTTCACTTCAAATTTATCCATTATTAAAAACAATTCTTTATTTTTGAATAGCGTTTGAATTAAAGTAGCCGCAGACTTTATGTCTGCGTTCAAGTTTTATTATCAAATTCAATATTTATTATGAAATTAAATCTCGGTTGCGGAAAGAATATTAAGGAAGGCTACATAAATCTTGATATTGTGGATTACGGCGGTAATATGATTCGCGATATAAACTCATTTCCATATCCATTTCCTGAAAATCATTTTGATGAGATTTATGCGTCTCATGTTCTTGAACATATCGATAACTTTAACAAAACCATCACCGAGCTTTTCCGTATTCTAAAACCAAATGGAATCCTTATTGTTTATGCACCATTCTTTCTGAACACAAAATATTTTGGTGATCCCGACCATAAAATTCCTTTTTCAATTCGAACATTTGATAATTATGAATTTATTGGCAAGCGTAAATTAAAGTTCTACGAAAAATGGAAATTAAATCACCGCACAAACTACCAAACCGGTGCACAGTTTGAAGTAATTGAAAAGAAATTTATCACGTCTCACTTTGCTGCATTAAAATGGATGGATTTTATTGTCAACTTGGAACCGGTTATTTATGAAAGATTCTTTGCAGGAATTTTTTCACCTGAAGAGGTTTATTTTAAGTTAAGAGCAGTGAAGTAAACCTTTAACGTAATTTAAAATTACACTTCGAAAATGAGTTACTAACCTGATTTGTATTGAATAGTTGAGAAAATAATAACTAAATTCCGCTGCAAATTTTATTCAACAAAATCTTATAGAAATATGAAAAAATATCAAAAATTTATATTACCGACGTTATTAGTTATTCTACTTGTTCTGATTTATTCAGTCTATTTTTCAAAATCTAATGTGCTGGGTTCATTTAGTGATTTTGATGCAAATAATAGCGCTGTAAAAGATATACGCGTTTTAGTACTGCAGGATAGAGGCATTCAAAAAGATACGCATGGTGGTGCAGTTTTTTATGCCGCTGATAAAAATAATACGGTCTATCCCGTATCAGCAGATAAGATTCCCTCAGGATTAGAATTCGCTGAAACAGCTATCTTAAGGGGTCATCTTAACAAGGATGCATTTCATGCACACGATGTGTTGATTGATTAGCTTTAATGAAAAATTTTGAACTCGTATCGAACTATAAACCTTCCGGCGATCAACCGGAAGCAATTAAACAGTTAGTTGAAGGGATTAATAGGGGCGACAAATCTCAAACCCTTCTCGGTGTTACAGGAAGCGGAAAGACTTTTACAATTTCTAATGTAATTCAACAAGTCAATAAACCAACATTAATAATTTCACATAATAAAACACTTGCTGCACAGCTTTATTCAGAATTCAAATCTTTCTTTCCAAATAATGCAGTTGAGTTTTTTATCAGCTATTACGATTACTATCAGCCGGAAGCTTATGTCGTT
>JALHTS010000554.1 GCA_022865965.1 Ignavibacteriaceae bacterium | reverse complement strand
TAATCCAGCGAGATTAAGCCAGCCGTTTTCTTCCCTTAATCGTTCAACTCTTTTTTGATCCCATTCTTCAATTTCTTTGATGTACTCTGGATCTGCATTTGGTTTTTGTGTACAGGAAGCAAAAACAAGTAATGCAAAAAGCATAAGTAAAATGTTTTGAGTTTTCATTTTTATGACAATTTAATATTGATTATCGTTTGTTGTTTAGTTCGCTATGATAATCTAACAATTATCTAAAAAATTAGAATCATTTGAAATTACTATTAGACTGTGATCAACTTTTAACCTTCTATGATCTGTTTTCATTGCTTATTTAAAAATAAGGTAATAATGTTGAATTATCGTACTGACACATAATTACTAAGGTTAAATTTTTCATTAGAATTTATGTTGACTTGTTTTGGCAGGTAAAAACCTTAGTAATAAACACCTCCTCCAACAATAAAACCTTATTATTTTCTTTTTATAGATAAAATGAATTGCCATAAACTTTTGATTTATCAGAAACTAATAGGTTGATGAATAAGCGAAATTTATTTGCGATTTGGTTCTTGTAATTTGGAATTTACCTCAGAACTCTCTAGACAAACCTTTCTGTTTTGCATAATTAATAACGCGCTGATATTCTTCGTTGGTAATTCTTCGGTTTAACTCATTGTGTTGATTTGCTTTGTTTGCGGGATAATATTGATCCATAATATTAATATATGTCTCTTTTGAAATTTGATCTGCAATAAAATCAATTACTTTTTTTGAGCCTGCAAGGTCGTTCGGTAAAACCAAATGACGAATTAACAATCCCCTTTTTGCAATTCCTCTTCTGTTAATGTGAAGATCACCGACCTGTCTGTGCATTTCTTTAACAGCGGATTGAACAACATACCAATAATTTTTTATTCCCGATAACCGTGCGGCGGTTTCACTGTCAGAGTATTTAATATCAGGCATATAAATATCCACAATATCTTCAAGCAGTTTTAGAGTTTCAACAGATTCATATCCTCCGCAATTGTAAACGATTGGGATTTCGAGTCCTTTATCAACAGCGAGAACTAAAGCCGAAATGATCTGAGGAACAAAGTGAGTCGGTGTTACTAGATTTATATTATGACAACCGCGACTTTGAAGTGAGATCATCATTTCAGAAAGCTGTTCGATAGAAACTCTGCTGCCGTGACCTAACTGACTAATATCATAATTCTGACAGAACACGCAGGACAAATTACAATTAGTAAAAAAGATAGTCCCCGAACCGCTGAATCCAACTAACGGCGGCTCTTCACCAAAATGAGGAACAAAACTTGAAATGATGACTTTGTTAGTTGAATGGCAGTAAATTCCCTTTCCACTTTCTAAACGATTGACATTACATTCGTTGGGACAAATTTTACATTCAGTCAAAATCTGCTGAAGTACATCGGCTCTTTGTCTTAAATCGTTAATGGTAAGTTTTTCAAGATACAATGGAAGCATTAGGAAGTCCTCTTGAAATTAACACTAAGTGAAAGTAAATAAGCAGTCATTGCAAAAATCATCACCCAAACAAAACCAAGTTCAACTGCTGCTATGGTTGCAAGCACTGTGGCTATTACCGAAAACACTCCGTTAATTCCCCACGCCCAGGGAATCTGAGCTTTATCATCTTGTGAGAGCAGTCTTAAACCTAACGGAAAAGGCATTCCCATAAAAAATGCAGGCGGAGCTATTATTAAAGCTGAAAGAATGCTTTTTACAGGTAAATCAGAACCGATTGTAATTTTAAGCATATCAGAGAGAAAAATTGTATAAATCAATAATGATATAACAATAACAGATAATACTACTAACAGTAATTGTGGTTTGGGATTAAACTTCTGGGAAACAAGACTTCCAAATCCGGATGAAACAAGCATCAGGCAAACAACTGATGCTGCTGCGTAAATTACATTTCCGAAATAAAGAGTAAATCTTTGTATTAAAATTATTTCGATGAACATATAACCAAGTCCCAATCCGCTAAAGTAAATTAAAGTGTGGAGTTTATTTCCACCCTTGAATCCAATTTTGAACAATGGAACTATTATGAAAAAAACAGCGAGAACAAGTATCTGAAAAAAAGTAATGTAAAGAAGAAGGTAACCAATCTCAAAAAATGCAACCGACTGATTCCCAAAAAGATCAGCAAGCAGCGGAATACTTTTCCATAAAAGGAACTGTGAAAAGTAAGGTCGGTTATCGGTTGCAGGTTTTATATTAAATTGATATTCATTATATATTTTATCTCTTTCTGCTTGTGACGAGAGAAGACTGTCAATCAAAACATACAATGAACTATCCTGAAGACGGTTATATTTTTCTCTTTCTTCCGGTTTCAGATCTGGAAGAATAACCGGATCAAAATTCATTGCATTACAGAATGATCTTATTCTATCAGTCTCTAATTCTGTTAATGGTGTTTTTTTTACTGCAAAAGTGATTGTGTTCCAGTTTTTTATTGCGGCAATATATTCTGTTGGATTGTATACTCCCTGTTCATCCAATACTTCCGCAATTGTTGCAATAATTTTAAGAGGATTACGATAAGGATAATCAATCCAAGTTGTAATGCTTATGATGCCATTATCATAAAGCCTGCTCCGAATTTCACCGAAGGATTCTTTTGTTAGAAGATATTGCTCTTGCAAAGCAAACAATCCGGATGTTCCGCCGAATGCGTCAATAATCGGCAGAATAATTAAGTCATATTTAGTGTCAGATGAAATAATATAAGTGCGGGGTGATGTGTTTATTGTTTGAATCTGTTTTTTGTTATATACCGAGTCAACTTCATTTTGAAATACGTTTGTCAATAAATTAAGCAGTGCTTTATTTGGCTCAACCGCAGTAATGTTATGCGAATTATTAATCAACGCAATGTTTATTTGTCTTCCTGTTCCAGAACCAAGTACCAACGCATTTTCTTTTTCACCAATGATGTAAGGAAGCATTTCTGTTGAATATGAAACATAATTAACAGAATCACTTCTAAGAGAAATTAAAGGACCAAGCCAATCACCGC
>JALHTS010000553.1 GCA_022865965.1 Ignavibacteriaceae bacterium | reverse complement strand
CGGCAATCTTGATAAATTAAATTTCATTAAGTGCGATGTTGAAGGTTATGAAAATCATATTATTCCACTTATGTATGAAATAATTCAAAAGCATAAACCTGTAATACTTATTGAATTCGGTTCGCCGGAGAACAAGAGGAACATTACAAAAAAGCTGATGGATTTTGGATATGAAGTTTACTCGGTTAGTAAATCAAAATTAAATAAAGTAGCTGATCCGGGAGAATCTGTTTCCGAAACTTTTAATTTCTTTTTTATACCTTGCGAAAAAACTACCTCTGTGCAACAAATGTAATTCCTGTCCCCTTTTCAATTTTTGATTTAAAATCACGATTCATAAAAAACAATGTGAAGGGAAAGGTAAACAAGTAGTAAAATGGCAGTACTAAAATTAATAACTTCGAGTAATTAACCATTTGGATTGGATATTTAATTCCATATCTCCACGATTTTTCCCCCCACGGGCCATAAGTATAAAATGCACGAAATGTTGTAAAACCTAAGGGATGAAGTTTTTCTTCAAAGTCTTCAATTGAGTAACCATCGCGTGCATGCTCACCCACAAAACTTAGATCGTCTTCATTGTAAACATCACTTCCACCGTAAACTGATGGTGTGTTAATAAGTAAATAACCTCCGGGCTTCAGTGCGCGATAAAAATTATCAAAAACTTTAACATCATCTTCAATATGTTCCATCACATCAACAGTTAAAATCAAATCGAATTTTTCTTTATGATCAATTTTAGTAAGATCCTCAAACCCAAAGGAAACGTCTTTTTGACCGATTTTTCTGAAAAATACGATGCAGTCATTCATCCAATCTCTCTTAACATCTACTGCATGAATCGAACATGGGTTTAGTTCTTTCGACATAAAATAAGCGTACTGACCATAACCTGTTCCCGCATCATAAATATCAATTTTCTTCTTGCCAAGTAATGTTCTAATTCGTCTTAGTTCTCTTCTTACATACCATGAACGCAGGAACATCAGATCAAGAATTTTATAAAATAGAATTCTGAATAGCGGATGCAATTTTATAATTGTTGCAAAGATATTTTTTACCGGATCGTAGTACATGTTATTATGTTCAAGTTCAAGTTCAAGTCAAAAGTTAAAGTTTAAGTTAAAGCTTAAGTTTAAGAATTTATTAAATCAAAAATACCTTTTGTAAAATTTTCCCAGGAATATTTTTCCTTTAATAATTTCATATTTTTAGAAAATTCTTCCTCCCTGTTTTCTTCGTAAAATCTGATGACAGCATTTGCAAATGCTTCCGGATTTTCTTTTTCAACTACAAATCCTGCCTTTCCATCATCAATTACTTCTCCAAGTCCGCCTACATTTGTTGCAATGACCGGTTTTTCAAAATTAACGGCAACCTGAACAATTCCACTTTGTGTTGCGCTTCTGTAAGGAAGAACTACGGCATCAGCTGCCGAAAAATAATATTTAACATCCAAAGTTGGAATAAAATCCTTCTTTAAAATTATAGAATTCTGCAAGTTGTGCTTCCCGATCAATGAAAGATATTCCTGTTCATCGGAATAAAACTCACCGGCAACAACCAGAGTTACATCTAATTTCTTCCGAACAATTGCTAATGCTTCTATCAGAGTGTCCAACCCTTTATAATCTCTTATAAAACCAAAGAATAAAATAATTTTAGACTGATTAAGCTGTAATTTTTCCCGCGCTTCTTCTTTATTTACACTTTCACCGAAAATAGAAAAAATCGGAAGAGGAAGAACTTTGCTTTTTACATTTTTTATAATTGATTCCAAATCCTTTTTCACCTGCTCGGATAAAAGAACAAAGTAATCCATCTTCTTAAGAAAAAATCTTGATAAGCTAATGTCTCCGGGCCGTTTTTCATGTGGAATTATATTGTGACAAATTGCAAAAAGTTTTATTTTCTTTTTTTTCAATCTGCCTGCAATAACTCCATAACAAGGAGCAAAGAAAGGCATCCAATGTTTGAAGATAACAAGATCAGGATTCAGACTAACAATATGTTTCGCAACTTTTATCCAGTTAAAAGGATTGACTGAGTCAAGAAGAATTTCTGTCGGGATTTTGTTAGACAAATCTTCCTCTTCGGTTTGAGACTTTCCCGGAAAAAATATTTTGGGATATTGTCTTAAAAAAGTTATGACCTGAACATCATTATTTTTTTTTAATTCTTTGTATAACAATCCTGCAGAATGCGCTATGCCTCCGCGCAATGGAAATGCTGCAGAAATAATTATAATCTTCATTTTACAAAAACTTTCTGCATTATCGGGAATGTTGTATTAAGAGAGAATTGCAGTTTGAAGAGATGGCAATCTTAGATCTTTCGAACAACGTTTCATCCTTTATCTTTAATTACGTATTCTTTTTCATCTCTGATTTTATGGACAAGTATTTCACCTAAAAATCCTACCGAAAAGAACTGCACACCAACAATAATTAAAAGCATACCAAGAAATAACATTGGTCTGTTACTAAGCGGAATTCCTGTATACCATAAATAAGTCAGATAACCATTTACAATCAAACCGAATAAAAATGATATTGCACCTAATAATCCGAATAAATGCATTGGGCGTTTAATGTAACGAGTAAGAAATACAACTGTTATTAAGTCAATAAATCCTTTAAAGAAACGCGAGATACCAAACTTGGTTTGACCATACCTGCGTGGATGATGTTTAACCGGAATTTCTGTTATTGTAAAGCCCTGCCACTTTGCAAGAACAGGAATATACCTGTGAAGTTCACCGTAGACTTTTAGATTTTCCACAACTTCTTTACGATAGGCTTTAAGTCCGCAATTAAAATCGTGAATTTTTATACCGCTTATAACTTTTGTAACAAAATTAAAGAAACGAGAAGAGTATTTTTTTATAAATGGATCATGCCGGACTTTTTTCCAGCCGGAACAAAGATCAAATCCTTCGGCAAGTTTTGCAAGCAGATTAGGAATTTCATTAGGATCATCCTGAAGATCTGCATCCATTGTTATAACCACATCACCGGTAACATTCTGAAAACCTACTTGAAGTCCGGCAGACTTTCCATAATTTTTTCTGAAACTAATATATTTAAACCTTCTGTCCGTTTTGCATATTTCCTTAATTACTTCAAGTGATCTATCGGTGCTTCCGTCATCAATAAAAATAACTTCATAAGCTGTATTAAGTGGTTTTATTGCTTTTCTGATTTCATTAGTAAGCGGATTGATTGACTCTTCTTCATTTAACAATGGAATTACTAATGAGATTTTCTTGAATGGAATTCTGGGTTTCTGCGACTCTGTCTGTTTATTTTTGTTAAAATACTGTCTTCTTCTTTGATAAAAGTTTTTTTTCTTAGAAGATTTCTGTGCTTCTCCTTCAGGTTTGCCGGAGTTTTGTGATTGCCCTGACTCGCTTTTTTCGGTCTGAATTGGCTTATTTTGTTCTGTGTCTGCCACAAGTACCTTTGTTAAATTCGACTCAAAATTAAGCCAATAATCGCTTAAAAACAATTAAGTCTAACTTAGCTTACACGGTCTTTGAATAATTGCCACGACCTTCAGTGGCTGTGAAAATATATTATGTTTGATGTAGCCGAAATCCGCCTGGGCAGTGAACATAACCTATAGCGTTTACTATTGATTCCAGTTCGGTTTGCTGTTCACCACTCAAACTCGGGCCGACCTCAGCAAAGTGAGTTGCATAATAGTATACAATTTCTCCATTTCAAAAAACCCTTTTTTACATTTAAGAATAATTGCCAGAATCTATATTCAATCAGATGTCGCTAAGATAAAAATCTTCTTTTTTTTAAATAATTATCAATTCTAGTCTCTAATTGAATGACGAAAGTTTGTCTACTGTGGCATATTTTATGACAATGCAGAAGTAACCAATATATTTCTAAAGAAAAAATATGCATAAAATTTTATCCGCAACATTTATTGCCCCTAACATTAAACGATTTACAATTGAAGCCCCTAAGATTGCCCTAAAAAGAAAAGCTGGACAATTCGTAATAATCAGAATAAATGATGTTGGGGAAAGAATTCCACTAACAATTGCTGACTCTGATTCTGAAAAGGAAACTATTGATATTATCGTTCAGGGTATCGGGAAAACAACAAAGGAATTAAACGATCTTCAAACAGGTGAGTACATCACAGATGTTGTTGGTCCTTTGGGTAAACCTTCTCACATTGAAAACTTTGGAACTGCAGTGAGCATTGGTGGCGGAGTTGGAACTGCTATTGCCTATCCGACTGCCGTCGCACTTAAGCAAGCTGGAAATCATACAATCTCAATTATCGGGGGAAGAACAAAAGAGTTTGTGATACTTGAAGATGAAATGAAGAAAGTCTGCGATGAAGTTTTCGTGACTACAGATGATGGAAGTTACGGCAAGCATGGTTTTGTGACTGATCAATTAAAAGAATTGATTCAAACACGAAAGATTGATTTCGTTCT
>JALHTS010000552.1 GCA_022865965.1 Ignavibacteriaceae bacterium | reverse complement strand
ATCAATAATAAATGGAAAGTGATAAATGGGGTCGAGTCTTCTGTTAGACAAGATGTTAAGAACAGTGAAAGTTCGAATGGACTTAACTAGGTTGAGTTACTCAAGAAATTCGCTGGAAACAAATTGTGGCAGATACCGTTGTCCGGATTCCCGCCCGATTGTCTTTGTCCTGCGGACAGACAATCACCCGCAATCCGCAACGACAACTTACAATTTACCGTTATATGCTATGTTGTTTGCAGCTATAAATGAGTGCTCCTGTAAAAAGCCGGAAGGTATGGAAACGTTTGGGTAAATATTCAACCAATTAATCTATTTAAGGAGGGAATGAATCATGCGAATTAAAAATGTAACCATCTCTACATTTACCGTCTCACTGTTATTGCTAATCAACGCAAGTTGCAACACTGTACAGCAGGACAACGCCAAAACCCATGATGCCATTGTTGCTGCTAACGAACAATTCATGACAGCTTTCAGCAATAGTGATGATGCGGTCATGGCTGCCCTGTATACGGAAGATGCAAAGTTAGCTGCTATTTTAAATCAACATATAAAAAGGAGGTCAAAATGAAAAAATCACAACTTAAATTTGTCAATACCATTTTTTTAGCCTCATCGCTTTTCGTTGCTATTGGTTGCCAAAACCAGGCTGAAAAAGCAGAGTTAGATAAGTTTAAAGCAGCGGCCCAAATTCAAGAACAAAATAAAGAAATTGTTCGCGAAGTAATCAATGCTATTGACAGCGGGGATCTCGACAAACTAGGAAATCTTTTATCTGATGACTTTGCCCTTTACTCTCCTGGTTCACTTCAACCCTGGAGGAAGGAGGCTTTATTCCAAGCCAGGAATACACATTTTGCTGCATTTCCAGATTGGATCCACAAAATTGAAATCATGGTTGCTGAGGGTGATAAAGTTGCAGTGAAATTAACTCAATACGGAACTCACAAGGCCAAGTATAATGGGATTGAGCCAACTAGTAAATATGTTACAGTCCCAGCAACACATATTATGATGATTGTCAATGGAAAAGTTAAGGAGTGGTGGGCATTGGAGGATAACTTAGGGCTTATGACTCAACTCGGTATGGAGCTAAAACCTAAAGAAAACAAGAAATAGGAAATTCTATTGAAAATATCATAAACAGCAGCTAACATATGGTATAGCCAATAAGGGTTTCAGCAGTTTGCGAAGCTTATCTTTCTTGTCAAGTTTATGTAACTAGATACGTTTGTGCTTCGAATCCCTTACTGGCCATACCATTAGACGTTATGGTTAATTGCCAGTAGGTATTCATCATATACATTCCTTAACTTATCCGGTCAGAAATGTTTGTAATGTCTACTTAAAAGTTGCAATTTTAATTTTGATAAAACCAATTGAATTTATTATTGCTTAAGATAAAGATATAGTGGATTTGAAATTAAAAAAAACCAACTGAAATCAAAATGAAATGAAAGTATTTACTATTGCGACAATATTTGTTTTCATATTGAGCGGTGTTTTCGTGAATGCTCAAAATCTTAATGGGACTAAACTTGATGATTTTATTGATACTATCATTAAACAAAATAAAATTCCCGGTCTTTCAATTGCTGTTGTATTTCACGATTCAGTAATGTACGCAAAAGGCTTTGGAATAAAAAAAGCAGGTGAATCAGACCCTGTTGATGAGCACACTTTATTCGAAGCTGTTTCACTTACAAAATCATTTACCGCTATTCTTATGGGAATGCTTGTTGAACAAGGAAAAATTAAATGGACAGATCCTATAGTAAAATATATTCCGGATTTTGAAACAAATGAAGATTTTGTGACACAAAGATTGACAATTCAGGATCTTTTAACTTTGCGCAGCGGTTTTTTAGGTGGGGATAAACTGAGCGGTTCAGCCCGGATGGAACTTGTCCCGCAAATTAAAAACTTAAAAATAGCAGACTCTTTTCGTTTAAGTCAAACTTCCTTTAATCTGAATTATACATTGGCTGGGCTTATTGCTGAAATCGTTGTGGGAGAAAGTTGGGAAAATATGGTGAAGTCCCAAATATTCTCGCCATTACAAATGAGTGAGACGTATACTAACATTACGGCTGCTTTATCGTTTAAAAATACCTCCACGCCTCACTATGTTAAAAATGGAAATACAGTACCTACACAATGGATTGATTTTGGCATATACAGCCCTGCAGAAGGCATTTATTCAAATGTTATCGACTTGGCAAAATGGATTAAACTACAACTAAATGATGGAACATTTGAAAATCATTCCATAATTAAATCTGGTACACTTGCCGATATGCAAAAGCCACAAAATATCGCAATGGACTTATTTAAAGAATATTTCAATCCCGAAGCTAATTTTATGACGATGGGAACAGGATGGTTTATAAGTGATTATAAAGGACTTAAAATAATTCAAATGGGGGGCTTATCATCCGGAACATCCAACCTGATAACAATCATTCCTTCAAAGAAAATTGGTGTTATAATACAGGCCAATAAGGGATCAGTTTTTGATTCTTTTGTAAAAATTAATTATAAGATTATTAATGATCTAATTTTATAAAATAAAACGATCAGGCATTATTTATTAAAACAATATTATTAAGTATAAATATCGAATTAAATAAAGCAACTAACCATAACAACGTGCATATTTCATAGCGGGGGTTGGTGCGTAAATCAACGGCGGATTCTCGCATCGCCGCTCATGTCCTCGTGGACAGGAATGCTCTCCGAAATCCGCTCCGCAACATGCACTAACCGTTATGCGCCATGTGTGCCACTAAGGTCACAAAAATATAGAAAATTTAATCAATAGGAGAAATTCTATGAACAAGAGCCAATTTCAACTGTCCTGCCTCATCGTTGCGTTAGCAATAATGGGTGCTACAGGATGTACAAACCGAATAGATATTGCTAAAGAGACTGATGCCGTTCGCGCCCGAAGCGAGGGACTCGTTGCCGCCGAATCTGCCAAGGACACTCAAGGGGCAATTGCGTTCTGGGCAGAAGACGCCATTATGCAGCCTGCAGGCTCGCCTCAAATCCAGGGCATTAAAGCTATTACTGATCTATATCAGCAGTTCTTTGAAAACAAGGCTTTCAAAGGAATTTCCGGTACCATATCAAACATAACCGTATCACAATCTGGTGATCTCGCCTACGAGTATGGTGTTAATCGGATGGTCTGGACGAGCCCTAAAGGTGATCTCCTTGATATGGGCAAGTACTTGCTGGTCTGGAAGAAAGTGAAGGACAACTGGTATGTCGCAGCTCTTGCCTTCACAAGCGACGCACCCGCGCCCGTACCTCTGAATACAAGCAAGTAGTGGATGGCTGCGATCCAACAGTGCCAGTTTTGATTTCAAGAACTACTCCGTGGCACACACGGCGTTGTTGCTGCACACGTTATTCACAATGCCATTTAAATATTTTAATAAATAGGAGGTCATTATGAAAAACAATTTCTTGTTATTTTTCGTCGTTTTTGTTTTGTTTATAAGTAATTCAGGTATTTCACAAGTGATTCAAAATCCAAAGACTCAAATCTCTGACCGACCAATTGAATCTAAACTAAATTATGCAACCTGGCGTGTTGATTACTATATCTGTACTGGTATTGCATATGCAAAAAGCCTTGGAATGACAGCTAACGATTTTGCAGCTTTTGTAGCAAGTAAACATTCAATTACTAGTCCTAACGATACAAGTATATCAGCAGTTATTAAATCATTCAATATGGTCATGACTACTTATCCAAAAGGCAAAGTTGAGTTGCTTACAGAATCAAATTCCTCTGCAAAAATGAGATGGAACAGACCGTATACTTCGTATTTTAAAAATGGACCTGTCCTAGGTGTTTCCCTTGAAGAATTTGAAAGCTATTTATACGGTCATGTTGCAATCATGACAAAGAGAATAGGGATTGACTTTAAATATGATATTAAACAAGATACTGTTATTGGTACAATTAGCAGATATCGATAAAATATTCTCTAAGTTAGATACATATTCAATTAAATGATTTAAATAAATGCAGCACATAACAAAGTGTCATATGTAATGCGGGTTTCAGCGGGTAATCCAACCGCAGCACTTTGTTGCAACACCGCCAATCCGTCTCTGACGGATGGCGCAAAACATGAAATAATGAATAAACGGATTGGCTCCGTGCGTAATTGAAAGTTTCGTACTTTTAATCCCGCACTACACATACACGCATAACGTTGCCAGCAATGTAAGACCTATAAAAACATTTATAATTATGAAAGATAAAAGACTTATATTAATTGTTCTCACTTCAGCAATTCTATTGCTCATACCATTAATAGCGATGCAGTTCACAGATGAAGTGAATTGGACTCTGTTCGATTTTATTGTCGCTGGTGTCCTACTGCTCGGCACAGGTCTGATGTGTGAGCTTGTAATGAGGAAGGTAAACAAAATCAGGCTCCGAATAGCCATCTGTGTGGCTCTTCTGGCAATGCTCCTCCTCATTTGGGCAGAACTTGCAGTTGGCATCTTCAGGACACCACTCAGCGGACACTAGACTGTAAATCAAAAAAATCGCGGTAGTTTTATTTTTATTACGGAAAGAATTTTATTCGGTGCAATCAGTTGATGATTTATAAGGAAAATTTATTTAACTTTGTTAAAATAAAGTCTGACGTTAGTCAGACCTATCCTACCATATTGGGCGTATAGGTCTCATTTGGTCAGACATATAAACTAGTTATATCTCATTTAGAATCTTAACAAAAACCTAATAAAATGAAAACAAAACTCATCCCTCTAATTCTTCTCTTTCTGGTAATGGTAAGATGTACCACAGAAATGATAAATGAAAAACCACCACTGGCCAAAGTTGAACCAGTGGAAGATGTATATTTTGGCAAAAAAGTAGCAGATCCATATAGATATATGGAAAACCTTCAGGATACAGTAGTACTGAATTGGTTAAAACAACAGAGTGATTATGCACGCGAGGTATTGAATAATATTCCAGGACGGCAATCCCTTATTGAAAAAATGATGGAATTTGAGGACAGAACTACTACACAAAGTTCATGGCCAACTATCACTGAAAACGACAGGTATTTTTATACAAAAACAACAACCCCCGATTTAATAACTAAGGTTTATTTTAAATTAAACAAAGAGAGTGAGGAAGAACTTCTATTTGATCCGGGTAGCTTTGAAGCCGATTCGAATAAGGTTTATCAGTTGGCCAATTACTTTCCTTCTCACGATGGATCGAACGTAGCTATTGCTCTTATGCAGAAAGGATTAGAAATTCCATTAAGGATAATTATTAATGTTGACAGCAAGGAACTCTATCCTGAAAGGTTAGAAAGAAGTTTTAATTTTACATGGCTCCCGGATGGCAATGGATTTTTACATCAGCCTTTGAGCTCTGGAGACCGGCATGATCCGGGACTTTGGTCAAATACTAAAATATATCATCATATTTTAAATACGGATCCTTCAAATGACAGGGAAATATTTTCCCGGGAAAAATACCCCGAATTTAATCTTACTCCTGAAGATGTTAACATTCCCTTTATTTTTAATGGCTGTAATTTCATATTTGTTGGTGCAGCTACTACAGATAGAAGATTAAATATATTTTACGCCCCAATCCATGAATTGGGAAAAGATAAAATCAGTTGGAAAAGATTATTTGGACGTGAAGAGGAAGTTTATAGTTTTAGAGTTACGGAAAATGATTTATACATTCTGACACCAAAAGATGCTCCTAATTTTAAAATTTTAAAAACATCCTTAAATAATCCGGATGTAGCAAATGCAGAGCTTGTAATTGCAGAAAACCCTAATGCCCGAATATCTAATTTTAGGTTAACTAAAGAAGGCTTATTTTATACTTTAACTTTTAATGGCGTAGAGGAAAAAGTTTACTTTCTTGCTTTTGGAACAACAAAAGCAGTTGAGTTAAAATTACCAATTTCAGCAGGTTCTATATATTTGGCAACAAAAGGATTTAAATATAGTGATCTATGGCTTGGTATT
>JALHTS010000551.1 GCA_022865965.1 Ignavibacteriaceae bacterium | reverse complement strand
TGGTTCTTAAAAAATAAGAAATACAGATGGATGTCTCTTGGGACATACTTACTCACAGTTGTTTATGTAATTATTCACAGTGTGGCTAGTGAAATTACTTTTTCAAACGTGATTTCATTTATAATTCTCGGAATTGCACTTGTAATTATTTCAACTTCTTACGCAAAGAAAGGAACAATAAATCCAACAACGGCTAGTGAAGGAAAAAAGGAATAATTAAATCATAATTTTTAAATGGCTATTTTAATTATTGAATTTTTATAATCAAGTTAGTCCATAATGATTGAAAAATATTTAAAAAGTTATTTGTTCCTTTTTGTTCAAATCCTATTAATCGGAAGCTCGATATTTCCCTCCTGTTCTTCAATTTCACAAACTAATTTTTCTGCACCGAATGAATTTGTTGAAATAACTAATGTCATCCCAGATATAATCCTAGATCTTCGCTACTCAACAAATCATAATTTTCTTGGTGTTCCTGTAGATGGATATGAAACAGATAAGTGCTTAATGACAAAAGAAGCAGCCGAAGCACTGTTGAAAGTACAAGAAGAATTGAAAAAATTTTCTTTATCACTTAAAATTTATGATGCATTTCGTCCCCAAAGAGCTGTAGATCATTTTGTAAGATGGGCAAAAGATTTGAACGATACTCTGACAAAAAAAGAATTTTATCCAACAGTAAATAAAGACAGATTATTTATTGATGGATACATAGCGGAGAAATCAGGTCACAGCCGCGGCAGCACTGTTGATCTTACAATTGTTTCCATACCACCCCCCTTTCAACCTAAATTTGATATTGAAAAACAATGCAAATGTTATGAATCTGCAGAGAAAAGATTTAAAGATAACAGCATTGATATGGGAACTGGATTCGATTGCTTCCATCCTCTTTCACATACTGAAAACAAAGAACTCTCTGCTCAGCAAAGAGCAAATAGAATGTTGCTTAGAACACTAATGGAAAAATACGGCTTTAGAAATTTAGCCGAAGAATGGTGGCATTTCACACTCAGAAACGAACCTTTCCCAAATACTTATTTTGATTTCGAAATCAGATAGGTAAAAATAAATCCCTTTAAAAATATTTTCCAATCTTCTGGAACAAAGCTGCATTCCGTTTAGTGAAAGCACCAGTTTTATTTATCAATAATCCTTTATGGAGTCTAAAATGAAATCTTTAATTGTATTAATAATAATCTTCGTTCATTCTTTAACACCATTTGCAAATCAAATGGTTGATAAAAACCCGCCGAAAAAAAGTTCGGTTCAGCTTGCACTGCTTTTAGATACAAGTGGTAGTATGGACGGCTTGATCGACCAAGCAAAAAGTCAATTATGGAAAATAGTAAACGAGCTTGCGAAAACTAAGAAGAACGGCAACTCTGTTGATCTTTATGTTGCGCTTTATGAATACGGTAAGCAATCAATTCCAGTTGATGAAGGATATTTAAGAAATATTGTTCCCTTCACTCAAGATTTGGACAAAATATCCGACGAATTATTTAAACTTCAAACTAACGGCGGAGATGAGTATTGCGGTAAAGTAATTTTAAATGCAGTTGATAATCTTCAATGGAACAAATCGAATGATAACCTAAAAATAATTTTTATTGCCGGTAACGAACCATTTACTCAAGGTAATATTGATTATAAAGAAGCTTGTAAAAAAGCAATAAAAAAAGGAATTGTTGTTAACACAATCTTCTGTGGAAATTATGACGAAGGTATTCAAACAATGTGGAAAGATGGTGCTGATCTCGCTGATGGAAAATATATGAATATTGATCATAATGCCGCGATTGTTCATATCGATGCTCCACAGGATGATGATATTATAAAACTTGGACAAGCATTGAATAAAACTTATATCGCTTTTGGTGATAATGGCAAAGAAAAGAAAGAACTTCAAGCAGAACAAGATGCAAACTCTATGAGCTTAAGTCCGGAAGTAATGGTTCAAAGATCTGTTACTAAATCAGGGGCACAATACAAAAACTCAGGTTGGGATTTGGTTGATGCCAAAAAAGATGGCACAATAAAAGTAGAAGATTTAAAAGATGAAGAACTTCCTGAAGAAATGAAAAAGATGACTGTTCAGGAAAGAAAAGCATATTTAGATAAAATGGATAAAGAGCGTGAAGTTATTCAGGATAAGATTAATAAATTGAATGACGAAAGGAGTAAATACATCGCACAGAAAATGCTTGATAACCCAAACGATAATACACTTGATGCTGTAATGATAAAGACTATTCGTGAGCAAGCAAAACAGAAGAATTATAAGTTTGAATAAAAGCAATTTAGTCATACTGAACTTGTTTCAGCATCTCTTTAATATGTAGATCTTGAACCAAGTTCGGGATGACAATAGAAAATTAAGGTGA
>JALHTS010000550.1 GCA_022865965.1 Ignavibacteriaceae bacterium | reverse complement strand
CAAAAGGAAGGAGAGAAAAGAATAAGCACAGTAAATAATTCAAGTCTTCCAACAAGCATGAAGAAGCTTAAAATCCATTTACTTATATCAGGGAGATCGGTAAAATTTCCTAGAGGACCGACTAAACCCATTCCAGGTCCAACGTTTCCGATACAAGTTGCAACTGCACCGGCAGCTGTGAAAAAGTCTGAACCAAGCAATGAAATTAAAACTGACCCGAAAACAAAAAGAAGTATATAAATAATAAAAAAAGCCTGAACATTTGAGATGATTTCCGAACTTACAGCCTTTCCATTAAATCTTACAGGAATTACAGCTCTTGGATGAAGAAGACGCTTTAGTTCGAGCAAGCCGTTCCTCAACAGCAGATAATGACGTGCGAATTTAATTCCACCACCAGTTGAACCGGCACAGCCTCCTATAAAAAGTAAAGTAAAGAAAATCATTCTTGAGAATGGTGCCCAGTTTTCATAATCCGATGAAACATAACCGGTTGTAGTTACTAATGAAGTAACATGGAAGAGTGATTGTCGAAATGCCTCCTCTGTATTAAACGTATGATGTGGGCGATGAATAAACATAATTAATAAAGTAGCACCAATAATAAATAATACATAAAATTTAAACTCAGTATTGCGTTTAAATGGTTCGAATTTTAGATGAAGAGCAAAGTAGTGAAGTGTAAAATTCATTCCGGCAAAAAGCATGAAGATTATAAATACATATTGTACAAACGGTGAACTAAAGTGAGCAGTGCTGGCGTTCTTGGTTGAAAAGCCGCCGGTCGCCATAGTAGTGAATGCATGATTTATTGCATCAAAAAGATTCAATCCGCCAATCAACAATAATAAAACCTCTGTACCAGTTAGAATAACATATATACCCCACAACCGCTTTGCTGTTTCTTTTACACGCGGATGAAATTTATCTTTAGTAATTCCAGGAACTTCTGCAGAAAATAGCTGCATTCCGCCAATGCCTAAAAGGGGAAGAATGGCAAGAGATAAAACTATAATTCCCATTCCGCCCAGCCATTGAGTAAGACTTCGCCAGAAAAGCAACCCGGCAGGAAGAGATTCAATATCTTTAAGAATTGTTGCACCGGTTGTTGTGAAGCCGGACATTGTTTCAAAGAATGCATCGGTGTAGCTTGGTATTGCTCCGTAAATTATGAACGGAATTGAACCAAAAACTGCCATTGAAAACCAACCTAATGTAACAATTAAATAGCCTTCACGTTTACCGAGTTGTTGTCGATCAGCATCTTTTGACAAGAACCATAATGTAATTCCAACTAAAATTGTAATTGCAGCGGAAATGAGAATTGAAATAATATCATCGTGTCCATAATGAATCGAAAAAGGAATTCCGGATGTCATTAATATTCCGGTAAGAATAAGAAGAAAACCGATTATGTTGAGAATTACTTTAAAGTTCATACATACGAAATTTAATGAGAAGAAAAACCGGAAGAAACATTTAATTTACTTTTTCCAGAATGAAGGTGAGAATAGAATAAGAATCGTAAAAATTTCTAACCTGCCAAGAAGCATAACAAAACTTAAAACCCATTTACCTAATTCAGAAACAGAACTGTAATTTGTTACTGGACCCGTGGCATCTAATCCGGGACCAATATTTGCAAGGCAAGCAGCAACTGCACCCATAGCTGAAGTCGAATTCAATCCTGTAATTGCTAGAATTACTGAACCTATACCAAAAATAAATAAATAAAGAAGAACAAATGCGCCGACCTTAGCAATTATATCCGAGTGAACTGCTTTATTGTTTTGTCTGACAGGTATAACTGCCTGCGGATGAATTAGTCTTTTCAATTCGATTAAACTGTTTTTTAATAATAATTGATATCTAACCATCTTTACTCCTCCACTTGTTGAGCCGGCACATGCACCAAACAAAAGTAAGACAAGAAATATTTCTGTAAAGAAAGGTGCCCAGCTTTCATAATTTACTGTTGCAAATCCGGTTGAACTTAAAATAGAGATTATACTGAATGAAGTATCTCTGAAGGATGATTCAACTGATTGATTATTATGAATAATTAAATAAAGTGTAGACGCAGTTACTACAAGAAAAATGAACAAAGTATAAAACCTGAATTCACTGTCTTTGAAATAATTGAAAATTTTTCCTTTAAGGGCTAAGTAATGAAGGGAGAAATTAGTTCCGGCAATAAACATAAATACAATGATTACGTATTCTATGAATGGAGAGTTATAGTATGCCACACTCTGATTTTTTGTTGAGAATCCACCGCTTGCTAATGTTCCGAACGAATGACAGAGAGCATCAAATAAATTCATTCCTCCGAATATAAGAAGAACTGTTTCTGATAAAGTAAATAGTACATAAATTGCCCATAATCTTTTGGCTGTTTCCTGAACTCGCGGATGAAGTTTATCTTTTGTTGGACCGGCAACTTCTGCCTGATATAATTGCATTCCTCCAATTCCCAACAAAGGCAGAATAGCAATTGACAGAACAATAATTCCCATTCCACCAATCCAATGTGTCATACTTCGCCAAAAGAGTAAACCGTGTGGAAGAGCTTCAATGTTATTCAAAATGGAGGCACCGGTTGTTGTAAATCCGGATACAGTTTCGAAAAAAGCATCCGTAAAATTCGGGATTGATCCATGAAATACAAATGGTAAGCTTCCAAAGAAAGACATTATTAACCAGCCAAGAGTAACAACGAGATAACCTTCTCTTTTACCAATTTCTTTTACAAGATTATCTCGTGTAAAAAACCATACAATAAATCCAAGTAAAGCAGTTCCCAAACCTGTAAATAATAAAACAGGAATATCATCATCTCGATAATAGATTGAGAAAGGGATACCTGAAAGCATTAACAACCCGGTTAGCAAAAGTAAAAATCCGAGAATGTTAATTACGAATTTAAGATTCATTATCTGAATAACTTTTTAACTTTTTTTACTGCATCAGGCAGGCAAAATACAACAACACGATCATTTGATTTTATTTGCGTATTTCCTGTGGCAATAAAAGTATCCTCTCCTCTTACAATTCCTCCGATAATAGCGCCTTTAGGAAAACTGAGGTCTTTTATATAATCTTTTGTTACGTCCGAACCTGATTGTGCAATAAATTCAATCACCTCGGCATCTATTCCTTCAAGAGAAGCATAAGCAACTAATTCTCCTCTGCGGATAAATCTGGAAATGCTATTTGCAGCAATAAGTTTTTTGTTGATAAGTGAATCGAGTCCTATTGTTTGAGTAAGAGGTATGTAATCAACTTTATCAACGAGTGCAATTGCTTTTTTTACACCGAGATGTTTTGCCATTAAACATGAAATAAGGTTAGTTTCAGCATCTTCAGTAAGAGCAACGAATGCATCTACATCAATAATTCCTTCCTGTGCAAGAAGGTCAATGTCTCTGCCGTCTCCCCGGATAATTAATGTATTCGGTAATTTGTCAGCAAGCTCGAAAGTTTTTTCTTCATCCGACTCAATAATTTTCACTGTCATTTTCTCACTTAATACTGAGGCAACTCTTCTGCTTATTTTACCGCCGCCAAGAATCATGATGTTATCGAAGTTTATATTCTCTTTTCCTGCGAGTCTTAATATAACCTCAATTCCTTCAGGTTTTGTTGCAACAAACACCTGATCATTAGGAAGAAATTTATCATTACCGGTTGGAATTATAGTTCTGAAATTTCTGTAAATAGCAACGATTCTATAATCTAAACTTGGATTTGCTTTTGCAACTTCAATCAATTTTTGATGAATTATAGGAGCGTTTTTATCTAATCTTAATCCTATCACAGATAATTTTCCGTTTTCAAATTCAATAACGTCTGTAGCTGCAGTTCTGTTGATAAGACTAATAACTTCCCTGGCTGCAAGCTCTTCCGGGTAAATCATAAAATCAATCCCCAGAGATTGAAAACTAACAATATTTTCCTGCTCAAGATATTCTGCATTACTAACGCGTGCAATAGTTTTTTTTGCACCGAGTTTTTTTCCAAGAATTGCTGTTGTTAAATTGACTTCCTCAGAAGAAGTAACAGCAACTACAAGATCGGCTTTGTCTATTTTTGCTTCTTTAAGAATTTTAATAGAGGTCGAAGAACCGTTGATGATTAAAATATCGGTCATCGAATCTGTGTATGAAAGCCTTTGATGGTT
>JALHTS010000549.1 GCA_022865965.1 Ignavibacteriaceae bacterium | reverse complement strand
AGATTTGCACAATCTTATTAAAGCATTCAGATCATCCTGTCTGTCGTTTATATCTTTGAGAAGAACGTACTCAAATGTAATTCTCGTTCCTGTTTGCTTTGCATAATATCTTACAGCTTCAAGATTTTCAGATAAAGAATATTTTTTGTTTATCGGCATTAGCCGGCTTCTTGTTTCTTCAAAACAAGAGTGAAGCGAAAGTGCTAACTTTACGCGAAGTCCCGTATCGGCTAGTTCAATAATCTTCGGTGCAATACCTGCTGTAGAAACAGCGATTTTTCTTACACTGATTCCTTTTACTTTTTCTGTTGCAAAAATCTGAAGAGATTTAAGAGTATTTGCATAATTGAGCAGCGGTTCGCCCATTCCCATATAGACTATATTGGTTATTTCGCTCTTTGGATTATAATCTTTTGAAGCATGCAGATACTGATCAAAAATTTCTCCCGGACTTAAATTTCTTTTGTAACCCATCAATCCGGTTGCACAAAATTGGCAATCGAGTGGGCATCCAACTTGTGTTGAAATACAAAGTGTTGTTCTTTTGGGGTCGGGAATTACGACTGCTTCAACTTTTAAATTGTCTTTTGTTGAGAAGACATACTTTTTAGTTTCGGTTCGGGGAGACATTTCGGAAGTGAAGTGGCTTAGAGTCATTATTTCACAATAAGCATTTAATTTTTTTCGCAGGTATTTAGGAACATTTGCCATATCGTCAAAATTATCAACCATATGATGATAAAGCCAATGAAACACTTGCTCTCCCCTGAATCTTTTTTCGTCTACTACCGTAAAAAAATCTTTTAATTCTTTTAAGGTTAATCCCTTGAGTACAGTTTTACTTATCTGCTCCTCAGTTTGCTGAGCTTCTAACATTTTATTTTAACACCTTAATTTAACTGTAAAATAGTAATTGTTAACTAAATCTTAAGGTTCAATTAAAAATTGATTGCGCTATTAAACTTATTACATTATTTTTGAACTAGAAGTATCTCTCCCAAAATTTCTTATTCTGGGAAAACAACTTAAAATATTTTTTCAATTAAACAAAACAGGGCGAACTATGAATTTTGAATTTACCGAAGATCATTTGATGATCAAAGAATCTGCAATGGATTTTGCACAGAATGAAATTGCTCCTTCAGCTGTACAGCGTGATAAGAATGCTGAATTTCCTTATGAGATTGTAAAGAAAATGGGTGAGCTTGGATTTATGGGCATGATGGTTTCACCAGAATATGGCGGTGCAGGTTTAGATACGATTAGCTATATCCTTGCAATGATTGAATTTTCTAAAGTTGATGCGAGTGTCGGTGTGATAATGTCCGTTAATAATTCTCTTGTGTGTTATGGATTGGAAAAGTACGGATCGGATTTTATTAAACAAAATTATTTAGTTCCTTTGGCTAAAGGAGAAAAATTAGGAGCCTTTGCTCTTTCCGAGCCTGAAGCCGGCAGCGACGCTACAAAACAAAAAACTACCGCAGATAAAGATGGTGATTTTTATGTTCTTAATGGTATTAAGAATTGGATTACTAATGGTACTACAGCCGATTATACGCTTGTAATTGCATCAACCGATAAAGAAAAAGCTCATAAAGGTATTTCAACTTTTCTTGTTGAAAAAGGAACAAAAGGTTTTGGTTACGGAGTGAAAGAAGATAAACTCGGAATAAGGAGTTCTGATACTTGTTCGCTTACATTTGAAAGCTGTCGTGTTCCTGCTGCTAACATGGTTTGGGATGAAGGAAGAGGATTTAACTTTGCCATGAATACACTGAATGGTGGAAGAATTGGAATTGCTGCTCAGGCAATTGGTGTTGCCGAAGCTTCACTCGATGCCTCAATAAAATATGCAAAAGAAAGAAAAGCCTTCGGACAGACTATTTCTAACTTCCAGGCTATTCAGTTTAAGTTATCTGATATGGCAGTAAAAGTTGATGCTGCTAAGCTGTTAACATTTAAAGCAGCCGCACTTAAAGATGCTGATAAACCTTACTATAAAGAAGCGGCTATGGCTAAACTTTATGCTTCCAAGATTTCTGTTGAATGTGCCCTTGAAGCTATACAAATTCACGGCGGATATGGGTACGTTAGAGAATATCTTGTTGAAAGATATTTGCGCGATTCCAAGATAACTGAAATTTATGAAGGAACTTCTGAAATTCAGAAAATGGTTATTGCTCGTGCGCTGCTCGATCAGAAATAATTTTAAATGAAGTTTTTATTTGTCGCTCTGCTTATTTATTCATCATCAGCTTTCTCTCAGACTGAATTGGTTAAGTGGGAGAAAGCTGATTTTTCTTATCGCATTGAAGAATCATCAAGCAACAGAGATTATTCTTACCATTCAAAAAAACCTTTTGATATCCTCTTAAAGTCAGTTACAAATGCTTATTGGTTTTTTATTTCCGATTTAGATGGAAATAATTGTCCGTTCCATCCATCCTGTTCATCTTTTCTTTTAGATGCTGTTGCAGAAACGAATATCGTTCAAGGTACTTTAATGTTTTTCGATAGATTTACTCGCGATGCTAGTTTTATAGGAAGATATGATAGATATCCAAAACACAAATCCGGCAAGTTATACGATCCCGCATATTTGTATGATTTAGACTCTGATCATTTCATTCCTGCCCACAAGATAATAGATAGCAAGTGATGAAAACAGCCTTTCTGCTTATATTATTTTTTCAGGTAAGTTATACTCAGAATTATCATTCACCTGATAACAGAAAATTATTTGCCGATCATCTTTTCTGTGCTCAGGATTATCTTCGGGCAATTATTGAATATGAAGAGTGCCTAAATCACTTTGATAACGATACAATATCTTTTAAAGTTGCTCTAGGATATTCACGAATAGGAAATTATAACGAAGCTTCTGAAAGATTTATAAATATTTCCGGACAATCAGAATTTTATTACACTTCAAGACTCGAATATTTAAAATCAAAAATATTTTTAGAGGAGTATAATTCTATCTCAAACTATCAACAGGACAGTTTGAAAATTAATGAGTTGAAGTTGATGAACCTGTCAAATCTGCTTAGCAATAATGATTTATTTGAAAGGGATAAATTTCTTTTTCCTTTTAATGACAGAGAAAAACCAGAAGCAATAAATTTTTATGATTGGAAAAAGTATCCTCCGTATAAAAGTACGTTGCTGGCAGGAGTTTTATCATCAATAATTCCTGGATCAGGAAAAATCTATGCAGATCAATTAAGTGAGGGATTAACTGCATTAGTTCTAAACAGTTTATTCGCATTTCTTAGTTATAACAATTTTAAGCATGATCATAATTTCAGAGGTTGGGTTTTTGCTAGCGTAGGAGCGTTTTTTTATGGTGGAAATATTTACGGTTCTGTTTCTGCTGCTCATCTTTATAATTCAAAAATGGATTACGAATACAAAAAGGACATAAAACAATTTCTTGAATCCAATAATTATTTTATTGAGGATTATGATTTCTGTAATTAAGAAAACTTTTTTGATATTAAGTTTATGTGTTGTTTCTCTTCATTCACAAAACGGACTGGAAGAGCAGTTCAACTTTGCTAAAAAATTTTTCTATGAAGAAAATTATTTCGATGCTGTAACAGAATTTAAAAGACTTATTTGTTTTGATGAACAAAAAGAATATTCGTTCACTGCAAATTATTATATAGCAAGTTCATACAAAGCTGGAGGAAAGTTTTCCGAAGCAATCAAGCATTTCACTTTAGCAGAGATTTCAGCAAAATCCTTTGATGATATTTATAAATGTAAAATTGAAATAATCAAACTAAATATTCTTCGAAGAACAACTGACAAAGCAAAACGGCTTATTGATAACCTGTTTGTTGATAATAGTTTTGCAGATAAATCGGATGAACTTCATTATTGGAAAGGCTGGGCTTACATTTTTTCCGATCAATGGGAAGAAGCTTCAAAAGAATTTTATAAAATCAATCCTGATCATGAACTTGTTTCATTTACACGAAATGTTAACGACTCTCTGTATGATGAAACTCTTGCAAAAGTTCTTTCATACGTAATTCCCGGAGCAGGTCAATTTTATACCGGCGAATATTTGAGCGGTTTTCTCTCTTTAGGGTGGAATGTTCTTTGGGGATATTTAACCATAAATTCATTTATTGAAGAAAGAGTATTTGATGGTTTTGTAACAGCCAATTTTTTATGGTTAAGATTTTATAATGGGAACGTTCAAAATACAGAAAAATTTGTATCTCAAAAAAATCTTGAAATCACTAACAGTGCTTTAGATTATCTTCAGTTTCAATATCCTGGTAAAAAACCCTGAAATTTTACAGGAAATATGTTTTAATTCGTTCATGTATTATATTAACAATAAAAATTGTTCAGACCTCGTTTGACTGACATTAAAAATCGTTCCCAATCCATTATTTAGCTGGAGATTAAATGAAAAATAAAGGATTACTAATTGGATGTGCAGTTGGGGGAATAATTCTAATTGCTTTCGGGTTTTTTGTTATTAAGGGGGTAGAAACTTATAATAATATTGCTGATTTGAACCAAGCTGTTTCCAATCAATGGGTTCAGGTTGAAGATCAGTATCAGAAACGAACAGATCTTGTTCCAAGCCTTACTGAGGCAGTTAAAGATTTTTCAAACTTCGAGCAAGATGTGTTAACACAAATTACAAAAGCTCACTTGGCTGTTAGTAATATTAATACGAATAATCAGTTACATGATGACCCGCATACATTACAAAAGTTTCAAAGTGCACAAGGTGAACTGACTGCTGCAATAAAAAACCTGGTATTTACTATTGAAAACTATCCCGAACTTAAAGCAAATGAAAATGTTCTTCAACTTCAGGCACAGCTGGTAAGAACCGAAAACCAGCTACTGGTTGAAAAAAAGAAGTATAATCATTATGCAGAAGATTTTAATATTGCGATTAAAAAATTTCCTGTTTCTTTGCTGGCAGGAATGTTGGGTTTTAAGGAAAAATTTTATTTAAATTCTTTGTAATAGAGCTCATCTTTAAGTCTTTATGTCCTAAATTATTCTAATTAATTGATTATTTGAAGATTTAAATGTGGAAAATAGGGTGATATTTGCCCTTAATCCCTTGTGATATGACTTAATATTTTTTAATATTTGCTACTGTCTAACAGGGTTATTAGTAAGATTTCAAAAAATTATAAAAACCAGCTAAGAAAGTCCATTTTTAAGTAAAATAATAAAAGGAGAAAAAAATTATGGCTATAATGATAACAGAAGAATGTATTAACTGCGGTGCTTGTGAGCCAGAATGCCCTAACACAGCAATTTATGAAGGTGGAGTTGAGTGGGAATTAGCAGGAACTAGTTATGGTGATGGTAAAGCCGCTCCTTCCGGAGCAGAGGGATTCTTTTCATCTGATTTCTTTTATATTGTTCCTGACAAATGTACTGAATGTGTTGGTTTTCATGATGAACCACAGTGTGCTGCAGTTTGTCCGGTGGATTGCTGCGTTCCTGATCCGAAACATGTTGAGGATAAAGATGCTCTTCTTAAAAGAAAAGAATATCTTGATGGATTAGGAAGATAATCTCATCTTTTCATTTCTTATTTAAGGGCGTCTATTGACGCCTTTTTTATTTTTGGAACTTCTTTTCCACTTCTGAGAAAAATCATATTCTAAGTGATCTCTGATCATCCAAATCGACTGTAAAATATGTTTAGCTTACTGGCACAGAAATAGAGTTAATTTAATAGATTGATTAGTTAGTAAAGAACAGGAGAGAAGGTTCAGCGGAGATAAGGGCATTTTTCAGATGCCCTTCTTTTTTTCAATT
>JALHTS010000548.1 GCA_022865965.1 Ignavibacteriaceae bacterium | reverse complement strand
GGCAGTGGTTCACTTGGTATTATGGCGGAAACTATGGCTGTGCACGGTCCGGATTCATTCATTGGTATTCTCGTATCAACTTTTTTCGGCAGCACAGAAACTACATTTTATGTGCTGGCTGTTTACTTTGGAGCTGTTAATGTTAAAAACACCCGACATGCACTTCCAGCAGGTTTATTGGCTGATGTTGCCGGAATTCTTGGTGCTTTGTTTATTGTTAAGCTTTTATTTGGGTGAGGTAAATAGAAACATATTTCTTTTCCCAAACTAGAAATTCAATTCAGTATAAGTAATAGTTAGGTAGTATATATGAATACAGATACTTTGACTGTAATTAAGGAAATGGGTCAATCAAGTGTAAATTGGCTTCAAATATTAATTCAAAGTTCGATAATCTCTGGGATATTTTTAATCATTGTCGAATTAGTAAGACGAAGATTTCAAAAAGAATTAGAAACATTAAAAAATGAATTTGCGATAATACAGACAATTTTTGAAAAGAATCACTCGTTCATTTTTGATTACTATACTAATTTTCATAAACATTATAGAGCTTGTCAGAAAGTTGTGAGTGCAGATGTAATTGAATTTCCAGACCAGACAACTATAGATACAGAAGAACTATTCATGGATAATTTAGACATTTATGTTAATGAACTTAATGAGATTGAGCCAAAAATTAGATTGATCTTTCCTCACCAATTAATTCTGATACACGAAAATGCTATCAGAGTTTTCAATAATTTTAGAGGTTTAGTAAAGTCCTATTACAAGAAACGAATAAAACCTAAAGACGATATTATATTCGCTTTTCGTAGTATTGATGAGATTAAAAAGGAATTGGAAGAAGAATTAAAAAAATATTTAAGAACTGAAAAACTTTTTTCAAATTAGCTAACATTTTTATTAAGTAAAAAGTCAAAAAGAAGCTAAGCTGAAAGTTTTTGAATAAAATATGAAAATATTTGTAACAAGAGAAATTCCTGAAATTGGTTTAGCTCTGTTAAGAAAAAAGTATGATGTAAAAATTTACAAATCGCCGTTGCCAATCTCAAATTCACAATTAGTAAAAAATGTTAAAAATTGTTCAGCATTGATATCACTTCTTACTGATAAGATTGATAAAGAACTCATCGATAAAATGAAACAATGTAAAATTATTGCTAATTATGCGGTCGGTTATAACAATATTGATACTGAATATGCACGGAGTAAAGGAATTGTAGTAACAAACACTCCTGATGTATTAACAGACTCAACCGCCGATCTGGCAATGACTCTTACTTTGGCGTGTGCAAGACGATTTAATGAGGGGGAAGAAGTGATGCGAAATAAGAAATTTGCCGGCTGGCATCCTACTTTTCTGCTCGGAATGGAATTGAAAAATAAAACATTTGGAATTCTTGGTGCTGGAAGAATAGGAACCGCAACTGCTCTACGAGCCAGCGGATTTGGCTGTAAAATTCTTTACTATTCTATTGAGCGAAATAAATTGCTTGAGCAAAAAACAAAAGCAAAAAAAGTATCTCTTGAAAATCTTCTTAAGAATTCTGATATAATTTCTATTCATCTGCCTCTTAATTCAAAAACTGATCATCTTCTGGACAGAAAGAAATTAGAATTGCTCAAGACATCTGCGATATTAATTAACACAGCCAGAGGCGAAATTGTAGATGAAAAGTATCTTATCGAGATGTTGAAAAATAAGAGGATTTTTTCAGCAGGATTTGATGTATATGAAAATGAGCCTAAAGTAAATCCTGAATTGATTAAATTAAAAAATGTTGTACTACTTCCGCATCTTGGAAGTGCAACGAATGATGCAAGAAATGCAATGTCGTTGCTTGCTGCAAAAAATGTTGATGCAGTTTTAAGCGGAAAAAACCCGATTACTCCGGTCTGATTACCGGTTTATATTGATAACCATTCCCCGAATTGATATTTTTACTAATAAAAATAAAGCGAATATTTAAATGAGAATTGGAATACCAAGAGAATCTCTCTATGAAGAAAAGAGAGTATCGCTAACACCGGCAGGTGTTGATGCTTTAGTAAGAGCCGGACATACAGTTTATATTGAAACAGAAGCCGGGTTCGAAAGTCACTTCAGCGATGAAGAATACGCTAAAATTGGTGCAAACATAGTCTATAGTGCAGAAGAAGTTTTTGGAAGAGCGGAAATGATTGTGAAAGTTGCACCTCTGACTTTTGAGGAAGCTAAAATGCTTCAGGAAAATCAGATTATATTTTCATTTCTTCACCTTGCCGTAGCAAAAAAGAACATTATTGAAATTCTGCTTAAAAAGAATGTTACAGCAATTGGATATGAACTTATAGAAGATGAAGAAGGCAAATTACCCGTGCTTCATACGATGAGTGAAATTGCCGGACAGCTTGCTATACAAGTTGCGGAAAGACAACTTGAGAGCTTTAGCAGCGGAAGCAGAGGTATTTTACTCGGTGGAATTACCGGAGTCGCTCCTGCTGCAGTTGTAATCCTTGGTGCTGGGGTTGTAGGAATTTCTGC
>JALHTS010000547.1 GCA_022865965.1 Ignavibacteriaceae bacterium | reverse complement strand
TTGATGTATTTAAAGGTGAACCGGAAGGAAAAACCGGTGAAGTTAAATCAGTTTGGCAGGATAATCCTAATGTGTATGTTACGCATCATATCGGTGCATCAACAGAACAGGCACAGAATGCGGTTGCTGAAGAAACAATAAGAATAATAAAACATTACGTTCAAAGCGGAGTGGTTGATAACAAGGTTAACGGTTAATATAACAGATAATTAAAGTCTGCCTTAAATGCTGATCTGCTGAAGAAGATAAATGAAAATCCAAATGTGATTAGTGTCAGTCACGTTGAGATTTAATCTGTTGTAAGCTTTGGGCGATTCGATGAATCGCCCAAATATATTCTACTTTTAATTTACTGCGTAGTCACGAACCACTTCAAGACCGCAATTAATTTTCAGAACCTCAGCGAAAGACAACTTAACCCGCCATCAAGCTTCCTGAACTCAGAAACATCAAGTTCAATTGTTATGTAACCTGCGTCTTCAATTTTCTTTTTTGTTTTCGGAAATCCTAGTGGGACTAAAATCTTATCATTTATCCACAGACTATTTGCAGCATAACTCTCATCATCATCAACAGGAATTAAATTGTACTTTTGAAATTCCGGCTTATTGATTAAATCCTTTATCATCAACAAATTATTATTCTCAAGATATGAAATGCCTGATTTAAGATGCAATATTTTATTAAGAGTAACGAAAGAGCCGGTAAATCCATATTTAGAAAGAATACTTATTAATTGATCAGCTCCGTTTTTATTTGTTCGTTCTGACAATCCTATGAAAAAATGCTTTCCAACCATCATTACATCACCGGCTTCTAGAGTTCCGGGAGCTTTTATCGTTTCAATATTTGAATAGAAATCTTTTACAACATCATTAATCTCAATTATTTCGCCTTTGCGAGAAGGTGCACCAGGATTTGTAATAATTGCACATTGTGAGGTTAATAAAGCAGTGTCTTCCACAAATGTTGAATCGGGATAATTTTCATCAGCTTCTAATATTGTAACTTCGAGAACACATTCTTTAAGAGCTTCGATATATTTTTTATGCTGCTCGAGGGCTAACAAATAGTCCGGAGCACCAAGATCAGAGCTTGTTAATCCGTTTACCAGATTTTTACAAGGAGTTTTTACTATGGCTTTTGTAAACATTCAATTAAATTATTTAATTACTCTGGTTATAACAAATTTAAACAAATAAGGAGGATGCCTCTTCGGTCATTTGCTTCGGAAGTTCTTGAGCCATTATAGTAAAACTAAGAATAAGAAGGGCAAGTAAGGCCAGCAGAGTTTTTTTCATACAACAACACCTCCCACAATATAAAATGAACGTTATATGATATAAGAATTAAACGAATTTCAAATCAACCAATTCTTTCACAATACCGTGATAATAAGGCATCTGCAAAAGTGTTTTAATTCCTTCCAAATCCTGATTTTCAAAATCAAAAACAACGTGCTGAATATTTACGGCAATAAAATCTTTAGATAATTCCGGAAATCCAGTTTCAATTTTTGTCAGACTTTCCTCGTGTCCGTCGACAAATTTATTTTCATGTTGGGTAACAAAACCATTCAGCAATTTTTCAGAAGAACCTGCCAATGCAAAATTAATATATGGTGCATTTATCATCTCGATTATCTCTTCAGAGAAACTTAGTCCGTTTATAAAAATTTTATCCTGAAAATTTTTATCGCCAACCCGAATTAAACTTTTTTGAATTAATGTAGAATCGTCTGTTATTAATTTCGGATTTATATCAAGATCATAAAATTCACGGAAAAGAATTTTACTGAGTATTATTTCATTCGCAGTTACATCGCCCACTAAAGAAATTTCATCTATTGTTTCCTGCTCTTCATTAAAGTAGAGATAAGAATTAGAAAGCAAAGCGTTAAAGGAAATACCGATTCTTGATGATACAAAAAGATCTTTGAATGTAAGCAAATCAAGTGTGGGAATTATCCCAATTGAATTTTCGTCTTCAGCGATCTTTTTAGAAATCAAAGCTGCTGGCAGGTAAGTAACTTCGATATCATGATCGGGATTTAATTCAGTTAGAAATAAATTTGCGTAGAAATTTTGCGGAAGAAAAAGTTTTGTTTTCATAAAAATAAAAAAGCCGCTGTTCAGAGCGGCTGAAATTTATGTTAAAAAAAAATTAAGGCTTCTTGCTTTTAATTCTTGCAGCTTTACCTGAAAGATTTCTTAAGTAATAAAGTTTTGCTTTTCTTACATTACCTTCTTTTAGAAGCTCAATCTTTGCAATTTTGGGTGAGTTGACAGGAAAAATTCTTTCAACTCCAACACCGCTCGAAACTTTTCTTACGGTGAACGATTTATTTAATCCTGATCCTCTTACACTTATAACATCGCCTTCGAAAGTCTGGATTCTTTCCTTATCGCCTTCGACAACTCTGACGTGTATACGAATATGATCGCCCGAACTAAATTTAGGTATATCTGTTCTAACCTGATCTGGCAGAACGTTATTTACATCAACCATGAGTAACTCCACTATTTATTTAAATTTTTCCATTTTTCAGTCAGTATTCTGGATTGTTCTTCTTTCCACTTTTTAATTTCTTTTTCATTGCCAGATAGAAGAACTTCAGGAACTTTCATTCCCCTGTATTCTGCAGGTCTGGTAAAATAAGGAGCTTCAACAATTTCACCATCCTGGAAAGAATCATCGAGAGCGGCTTCACTATCGTTAAGAACACCGGGAAGAAGCCTCACTACCGCATCAATTATGATAAGTGCAGGGAGTTCGCCGCCTGTTAAAACAAAATTTCCAATAGAAATTTCTTCAGTAGCAAAACTCTCACGAACACGATCATCAACATCTTTATAATGACCTGCAATAATTATTATATTTTCAGCAAGCGAAAACCGATTAGCAACTTTCTGATTAAAAATCTTTCCCTTTGGTGTAGTAAAGATTATATGATCGTATTTTCTTTCCTGCTGAAGTTTTCCAATACATTCAAAGAACGGTTCGGGTTTAAGCACCATTCCGGGTCCTCCGCCGAACGGCTTATCATCAATCTGTTTATGCTTATTAAAAGCATAGTCTCTTAGATTATGAATAAATAATTCAATTTTCTTTTTGTCCTGCGCCCGTTTTAGAATACTGGTATTAAGAGGACTACTAATTAAATCGGGAACGCCCGTAATTAAATCAATTCTCATCATCTTCGTATTCACCAACTCCGGACTTAAGAATTAATTTTTTATTTTTTAAATCCAATTGTTCAATAAAATCAAGAACAAAAGGAATTAATAATTCATTTCCTTCATCATCAACAATTACAAAAACATCATTTGCCGGAAGATTCATTACCTCACGTATCCTGCCGAGTATTCTGTTATCTCTATGAACTTCAACATCAATCAAATCGTGAATAAAATAACTTCCCTTAGGAAGTTGTGTCAAATTTTTGCCTGATATGAAAACATCTCTTCCAAGCAATATCTGTAATTCTCTTAAGGAATTAAATCTTTTAAATTTAATCTGAGAAGATTTTTTTGATTGTCTAAGATCCTCCACTAAAAACTTTTTCTTGCTTCCAAAGAAATCGATATAAACTTCTTTTAGATTAACAAGCTTTTCTGCAAAATCAGTAATGATCTGAAGATTAAGAAAACCTTCAGATCCCGAGATTGAAGTGATACGAGCTATTAAATAAAAATCGTTCACATCAATTAAACTAGCTCCTTAGTCCAGTATTTCGAGAATGGCTCGTTTATGATTCTTAGCGGCAACAGCCGTGAGAAGCGTTCTCATTGCCTGAGCGGTTCTACCCTGTTTACCGATCACTTTTCCAACATCGTCCGGTTGAACCCTAAGAGAAAGGACATGTTTATTCTCCTCAGAAATTTGCATGTCAACAACAACACCTTCCGGATGATCGACAAGGCTTTTGGCGATAAATTCAATGAACTCTTTCATTAAGAAGCCTCCTATAATAGCCCGGGAGCAGTAACGTATTTTGTACAGTAATGTTATAGAAGCATTACGGAAACAATTATGAGTTTCCCAGAAGCCGCACCCATTACCTCTGTTGTACGAATTATAAACTCCTATTCTGCAGGTTGCTCAGGCTGCTCAGTTTTTTCAGCAACGACTTCAGTGTTGGATTCCTGAACAACAGTTTCTTTTTTCTTTTTCTTTGTTGTTTTAACAGCAGCTTTTGCTTCGCGCTGTTTTTCCCAGTTTTCTACTTCAGTTTTTACACGATCTTCAGTAAATCCTCTTTTCTTAAGATCTCTCTTAAGCATAATGCCTTTTTTACTCAAAAGACTTTTTACTGTTAAAGTAGGTTGAGCGCCTTTGTCCAACCAGTACTGAACTCTATCTTCACTGACTTCAACAGTATGAGGATTTGTTAAAGGATTATATAATCCTACCGCTTCAAGAAACTTACCGTCTCTGGGTGATCTTGAATCAGCAGCAACGATTTTATATATGGGCTGTTTCTTTTTACCCATTCTTCTTAGTCTTAACTTAACAGCCAAGTTTATTAACCTCCGATAATAATATAATATATCAATTAAATTTAAGATTTCGGAAAGCTGCCGGGTTGCCAAATCCTTTTTTACTCATCTGGCTCATCATTTTCTGCATCTCTCCAAATTGTTTAACTAAACGATTTACATCCTGAACTGAAGTTCCGCTTCCCTTTGCAATTCTTTTTCTGCGGTTTCCATTCAGAATTTTTGGACTATTTCTTTCTACTTTTGTCATCGAATTGATAATTGCTTCAACTTTAACTAAAGCCTTATCATCAATATGTGCATTTTTCAACTGATTTCCCACACCCGGAATCATACCAAGTAAAGATGACAATGAACCCATTTTCTTAATGGTTTTAATTTGGTTAAGAAAATCATCAAAATCAAATTTATTTTTCCTTAATTTTTCCTCAAGCTTCTCCGCTTCAAACTCATCAAATGATTCATGAGCT
>JALHTS010000546.1 GCA_022865965.1 Ignavibacteriaceae bacterium | reverse complement strand
TTCCGAAACGGTTAAAATCTTTGTTAGTGCACTGAAAAGTATTTTATGGAATGATTTAATAAACGGTAATTTCCTGTGTGAATCACTTCGCATTGTTGCATCAACAAGAAATATAGGAATGTTTTTTTCACTTAATGCTTTTATCATATTCGGCCAGATATCATAACGCATTAAAACGGAGATATCCGGTTTAACTATTTTTATAAATTTTCTTGCGTTGTAAATAGTATCAAAAGGAATATATGCTATAAGATCAGCGTGAGGATATTTCCTTGAATTCTCATAACCGGAAGGAGAGAAGAATGTGATGAGTATGTTTACATCGCGATTTTTTTTTAATTCTTCTATTATCGGTTTGGCCTGTTCAAACTCACCGAGGGAGGAGGAGTGAAACCAAATAAGTTTCTTCCTTTTATTCAGAGAAGAAGCCGTGAGAATGATTTCTTCATAAACTCTTTTTCTTCCTTTTATGCCGCGTTTTATTTTATTGTTGAATATTCCGCCAAAATGTAAAACAACGTATAGAAACGGTATAACTACGAAATCATAAAATATGTACCATAGCGTTTTCATACTTTAAATATTTTTTCCAAAGTATCAAAAGCTGTTTGCGGAGTTATATCGAGCATACATTTAAAGTGTTTCTTCGGACAATTTTTCCGTCCTACGTGCGAACATGGCCTGCAAAATAAAGAAGTATTTTCTAAAATTACAATTTTGTTTTTGTAAGGAGTAAAACCAAATTCTTTAACGGTTGAACCGAAGAAAACAATTACAGGAACATTAGCCGCACAGGCAGCGTGCATTAAACCGGAATCATTACAATAAATTGCTTTACACATCTTCATATCGGCAGCAGTTTGTAAAACATCATCATCATTCTGAAGGTTAATAACTTCAGGTACTTCACTTTTAATTTCAGCACAAATTTTTCTATCGCTTTTCCCGCCAAATAATACAACCTGACAGCAATCTTTAATTAACTTTCTGCAAAGATTAATATAATATTCTTTAGGCCACATTTTTGTGAAATGTCTTCCGCCCGGACAGATGCCGATATACCTCTCATCTTTACTTAATAAATTTGAATGATTTAAAGTTGTAAAAAGATCCAATCCATTATTGTCAAGATCTAACGTCCCTAACGTTTGTGCATAACGAACAGGGATTTGTCCGGCATTTTTAAGCAGATTTATTTTAGTCTGAACCAGGAGAAACTTTCTAACAGACTTTTTATCAAACTTAACCTGAATACCATTTAGTCCGGATGATATTTTCTTTGAATGAAAATTGTTTTGAAGATCAATTATTAAGTTGTATTCTTTTGATTGGATTTCGCTTATAGGCTCTTTTTTCTTTTCAGAATTGAATAAGAATTTATTTCTTAGATAAGGATTATGAAGAATTACATCATTGTACTGTTCCTTGACAATCATATCTATTGAAATTTTAGGATACTGATTTTTTATGGTTCTTATAAGCGGAGTAGATAGAAGAATATCTCCAAGCGAGCTTAAGCGAATGATTAATATAGAATCAATATTATCTAAGTTTATAGTCTTCAAATGATATAATTTCCTTTTTACAACTGTTAATTTAGCTATTTAATAGAATCTGTTCCATATTCTCCTTGAACTTTTAACACTTCACACCTAATTTTCCATCAGAAAAATAAAAAGGAAAACGAATGGCTACATTACCACCTCCGGGAGTCAAAGAATTCCCCGCAGATTCACTTGAAAAAAAGGTTTACGGGATTGTTGAAACCCTTAGTCAATATATACCGGTTCCAAATGACCGGAATAGATTGGGATATTGTCTTTTCAAATATATGATAGGAGAAGGCGACGAACCTAAAATTGCCTTAAAGAGTGCAAAGATTAACGTTGAAGGAATTTCAACAAAAGACCTTGCAAAAAAAATTGATGAAGAGTTGAAGAAGATTTAGAGATAAATTACCCCGACTTTTTGCAAAGCCATTTCTTTGGAATAAGTCGGGAATTAAATAAAACAATAAAATTTTCTTTGTTTCCAATGCCGAAGAAATGCCTTTGGCAGAGCCATTTCCTGAAAGTGAGTAAAGACCAGCCTTTTTTGTTTCTTTTTACTTTTGTTAAAGCTACATTTATATGTATACAATTTTAGCAAAAAGTAATTAATAACACATTTACGATTCCAATAATTACTGATAAAAAAAATGATGTTTGTTTTTTACTCGTATTTTCATTTTTTTTTTTTTGCATAATATTTGAGGTTAATATTTAACCAAAGAGGAGACAATATGGGCAGTAAAATAAAATTCCCGTTTAAGTTCTCACTCGTACTCCTGATCTTAATCGCACTTTGCGTAGCGGGCTGCGACACCACCGAACCGCCAATTATACCACCACCGCCGCCTGTACAGAAGGACAGTATTGTTATCAGTATTGCGGATGTAACGCACCGGAGTGTTTCAGTAAGTCTTCAGTCAGCAGTCGTCAGTCCCCAGTCTAAGACAGTTAAATTATTTAGAGTATTTAACAGCACCAATAATTTAGTTGCAGAACTACCCGGAGTAATAACAGATACAACAATAATAGATGACGATAACGGATTGGGACTGCTGCTTGATGCCACCTACAACTACTATGCGGTAAGTATTGACAGCACAGGAAGTGTAAAAGATACAAGCAACATAGCAACAGCAAGAACACTTACCCCTACAACACACAACTACACCTGGACGGAATACACAATAGGCGAATGGCAGAGTGCACTTTACGATGTATGGGGAACAGATGAGAATAATGTGTACGCTGTTGGGAGCCTTGAAATTAATGGAACTCATTATAGTGTTTTGCATTATAATGGATTTAGTTGGGTACCTATAACAGATACAGTTGGAGGCACAAGTATATATGGATTTTCTTCAACCGATATATGGATTATTGGAGGTGGTGTCTACCATTATAATGGAACAAGTTGGGAAAGAAAGGATGGTAAACGTATAGGGAATCAAATCATCCCATTAGATACCGTACTGTTTAACAACTCTCCCTACACCTCCATCTGGGGCACAAGCAGCAGCAACTTGTACTTGGGAAATCAGTGGGGAAAGATAATTCATTGGGATGGACAGAAAGCTGAAGTATTGATTGATTTTGATATTTGGATTACAGATATCTATGGGACAACTGGAACAAACATTTGGCTAACTGCAGAAGGAGAAAATGAAATAGTTATTGCAAGATTTAATGGTATTACTTTCGAAAGACTGAATTATTATCCTCCATATAGATTTCCAATGAATACAGTATATTCTTTGAATAGTAAAGAGATTTATGTCGGTGGTGATGGTGTATTTAGAAAGGAAGAAAACAACTGGATAACTGAGGATGTAGATAAGAATAAAGGTGCCGTATATAAAATAAGAGGAACAAATTCAAATAATATCTTTGCAGTTGGTGCATATTCAGTTGTTCATCATTTTAATGGTATAGACTGGAAATTCTATGATGAACTATATACACCTGCGGGAGGAATAAACCAGAGCGTATTTAATACAGGGAATAAAGTATTTATAGTTGGAAGAAGCATTGACTTTACACAAGCAAAAATATTAATTGGCGAAAAATTGTAAAAGGAGAGAAAATGAAAACTTTATTCATTTTTTTTAATTTTAAGTATGCCGGTATTTTGTCAAATAAATAATGCATTTTATGTCACTAATTATTCGAATCCATTAATAAATAATAATGAACCAAAAATCGTTTTGAAGAGTGCAAAGATTAACGTTGAAGGAATCTCAACAAAAGACCTTGCAAAAAAAATTGATGAGGAGTTGAGGTGATGCTTTTATTCCACCTTTACAACATCATACTCACGTAAGAACTTTTCCGCCATCAGCACATCTTCTTCACAGCCGATAAAAATGGGTGTTCTCTGGTGTAAAGTCTTCGGCTTAACTTCCAGCATTCTTGTCTTCCCATCTGATGCTCTTCCACCAGCTTGTTCAATAATAAATGCCATAGGGTTACATTCATACATTAATCTTAATTTACCGTTAGGACTTCTTGTATCAGCTGGATACATAAATATTCCACCAAAAAGCATATTACGATGAATATCTGAAACCATTGAACCGATATAACGGGAAGAGTAAGGTCTTTCCGTAGCTATATCTTCTTCCTGCAGCCACTTTATATATTTTTTTAATCCGGGATGCCAGTAAAGATAATTACCTTCGTTTATGCTGTATATTTTTCCTTTCTTTGGCATCTTAATATTATTGTGAGAAAGTATGAATTCGCCAAAGGAAGGATCTAGTGTGAAGCCGTGAACACCATTACCTACTGTATAA
>JALHTS010000545.1 GCA_022865965.1 Ignavibacteriaceae bacterium | reverse complement strand
TTTCGGTTCTTATCAGTTTTTGGTTATAGGAAAATCAAATAAGGAAAGAGTTACAGGTTGGATAAATAAATATATAATTTCTGATGATATTAAAGTCAAGGATGCCAGCTACAGGTTTAACATTCTGGAGTTATCCGGGGCAGAGTCTGATTCTTTCATTACCCTCTTCGCTGGAAGTATTGCTAACGACATTAAGCCAAATTCATTTAAGGTGATTAACTCAGAGGGTATTTTATTCTTTTTAGCTAAAATAACTGATTTCAACGGCAAGAATAAATATTGGATACTTGCTGAACACGAAAATTCTATTAAGCTTATAAATTACATGAAGGAAAATCATGGCATTTTCAATTTTGGACTTATTGGTGAAAATGCCTATAACGAATACCGGATTAAATTGGGTATTCCTGCTGCTCCAAATGAAATAAATGACCAGTATAATCCTCTCGAAGCAAGATTGTTACACCTTGTTGACTTCAAAAAAGGTTGTTACATTGGTCAGGAAGTTATTGCCAGACTTGATACTTATGATAAGGTTCAGAATTATTTAAACGGAGTAATTTTTGAGCATCCAATTGAATCTGATCAACATTTTATGCTGTTAGACAATGAAGAACAAGAAGTTGGTATTGTAACCTCGGCTGTTCAATCAAGTGAACACAAAAGGTCAATTGGTTTAGCTTATATCAAGAAAAATTTTAATGAACCGGGCACTATTCTTACTGCTAAGAATAATGAAAATGTTACCAGGGTTACTGTACAAGAATTACCGTTTAAGAAATGAAAATTTATACTAAAACCGGCGACAAAGGTGAAACCGGTCTCTTCGGAGGTGAAAGAGTTTCAAAAAGCAATGACAGAATTAATGTATATGGAACTATTGATGAGTTGAATGCTTTTATCGGGCTTGCAATAACGGAAATAAATAGCAATGAAATAAAAACTGTTTTAGAAAGAATTCAAAATCAGTTATTTGTTGTTGGCTCTGATTTGGCTGCACCGATAACAAAAGAAAGTGAAAAATTAAATATTACCCGAACGCCTGAAGAATATTCACTGCAAGTTGAAAAAGATATTGATTACTTTAATGATAAGTTAGATGAATTACGGAACTTTATTTTGCCCGGCGGGTCTAAAGGAGCAGCATACTTACACGTATGCAGAACTATTACGCGAAGAGCCGAAAGAAAAGTTGTGGCATTAAATGAGCAAGTTAAGATTGGTGATAACATAATTATATTTCTTAACAGATTATCTGATCTGTTTTTTGTTCTTTCACGTTTTGAGAATAAAGTCTCAAACATCCCAGACACAATCTGGAACTCAAAATCTTAGTTGAAATTTGAGTTTTGTGATTTGGAAATTCACCTTGGGGGTGAATTTTGGTTTCGACGGGGTTGAAGAGGCATTGAACTGCGCACCGTGTTCCCCGAAGACACGCTAAAAAATTGGGAATAAAACAATAACTGGCGAATCTAATTACGCCTTAGCTGCTTAATTAATAGTTAACAGCCGTTCACCATATACTTTCGTACCGGGCTATGAATGAACGTCGTTTAAGGTATGATAGCTGATTCCGTTGCCTGTGCGGATGATGCGAAACTAAAGCAGGTAAGCTTAATACGATCCCTGTCTGCTGGGCAGTATTAAGTTAAAACAATTAACAGACTATGTGTGTAGACGTTCCTTGGATCTTAACTTCGGACGCGGGTTCGACTCCCGCCACCTCCACTGGGCTTCGTTTTCGCTTCGCTCAACTTCGCCCGAGCAAGCTGCGAAAACGAAGACCACCACGGCGAATCCCGATTTATCGGGATAAGTGAAACTAAAAATATAACTTACAATTCTTAAAACTACTTTCCGGTGCACTTATAAAATAAAAATTTTCCGAGCAGTGCATTTTTCTCTATATATCTTAATAATATTATTTAAGGTTTTTATAACCTAAGCCTGAACCTTTTGGTATCGGCTGTATGGATTATAATTATTTAACAAATGTTTTGCTTCTCTTGGGTAATTCACTCAAATCAATCTCTTGTCTTCTAGTTGCGTACACGCAAATATTCTCTAAAATCAATTGTTTATTTTTTAATTCTGATTCACTTTAAAATATAATGATACACAATATACTTATCGATTGTTTGATAATTTGCAAAATATAAAACGGTACATTTATTGACTTTAATATTTGATTTTTGGGGATATTTGGGGTAATCACTTTTATACCCTTCGCTAGAATTGATAACCCCTAATAAAATTGATGGAAATGATTTCTAAGGAAATCTCATAAAAGAATATGATGATTCCCTGTATGCAAATTATTTATAAGCATTGGTTAACTGTGAGCCACCAGGCGGAGCACTATCTTTTGGTACAAAATATAAAAATATTGTTAGGCATTATTAAATACTGTTGTATTTATAGCAATTCTTTTTTTAGCTATATTTAATTGTAAAACAAAAAAATTTAGAAGAATATATTATGAACTTAAAAATTTTCTTAACCCTTTTCTTAGTTGTAAGTCTTCACTCACTTCTTTATTCTCAGGATGATATCCAGATTGGAAACCAATCAAGTGCAAATTATCGATATAATGGCGGAGTATACGATTATTCAGATCCTTCCGCCGTAAACATTAAAGTGCAATTATGGGGATATGTTAGGTTCCCTGGATATTATATTATCCCCGAAAAAAGTAGTATTCACGAACTTATATCGAGAGCAGGCGGACCAACAGAAGATGCCAACCTTGATGATATAAGAGTAACAAAGATTAGACAGGGATCTGAAACCGTTATGTTTAAATATAACTATAATGATATGGTGTGGGAAGATAAGCTCGAGTCAGAAATATATTATGTCCCAATTGAAGCTGGCGATGTTATTGTTGTACCAGGAGAGCCGCGGTATTTTGCTAGAGAAGATTTTACATTCTTTTTTTCAATTATTACTTCGTTGGCAACACTTGCGATCCTGATTTATGGCGTTACGAATTAACCGTTTAGTCTTGTCATTCTGGACGCGGATCCGGAATCTATATCGTCATTTCAACGACTGAAGAGAGGATAAATCTTTGTTTTGTCATTCTGTGGTGATTCATCGGGATATTCAAAGTGAATGTCACCCTGAGTTCATCGAAGGATCTGCTTTATTATAAGTTAAGGCAAAGCTGAAATTCCGACTCGCGGGGAAGAAAGTTAGATAATGATTTATTTTCAAATATCTTCTAAAAATTTAGAATAAGGAAATTGAAACAGGAAGTCCAATGGAGAATCAAAATTTTAATATAGAAAAGTATTTGCTTGCAGGATCAAAATCTGTTAAAGATTACATACTTTTGATTAGGACTAATCTTCGCCCATTCACTTTTATTGCAGTTCTAGTAATCGTCGCTTTTGCAGCCTATGCATTTTTTGCAAAAAGCATTTATAAATCAACGGTTACATTAAAAATCACCAAACAGAAACAGAACATTCTTGAATCAACAGGGATGCCTGAATTAGGCGGTTTAAATAACGACAGATTCATATCAAATGAGATTGAAGTTATACTCAACTACGATACCAGGGAAAAGTATGCAAAAGCATTAATTGACAGCTTTAATAATTCAAAAGATAAAAATCTCTTTAAAGTTATAAAATCTGAAGAAGACAAGGGACTTGGTGAACTAAAAAGTTTAAAGGATATTACTGAAATATTAAAGGGCGTCGTTTCAGCAGAGCAGTTAAGCGGACTGGATTTAGTTGAGATTTCAGCATTATCTCCTTCTCCACGCGAAGCAGCGTTAATAGCAAATACCTGTGCAGATCAATATAAACGGCTTAATCTTGAAGGCAACCGAAACCAGCTTACAACTATAAGAATGTTTTTAGAAAATCAAAGTAAAGAAAAATTAAATGATTTAAATAATGCCGAAGATTCTTT
>JALHTS010000544.1 GCA_022865965.1 Ignavibacteriaceae bacterium | reverse complement strand
TAAATGAATTCCAAATATGAAGCAGTTATAGGATTAGAGGTTCACGCACAACTGCTCACCGATACAAAAATTTTCTGCGGCTGCTCTACAAAGTTCGGCAATGAACCCAACAGTAATGTTTGTCCCGTTTGTCTCGGACATTCCGGAGTTCTTCCTGTTCTCAACAAAAAAGTTGTTGAATTTTCTGTTTTGATGGGATTGGCAACTAATTGCACGATAAACGAGAATTCAATATTTGCAAGAAAAAATTATTTCTATCCCGATCTTCCTAAAGGTTACCAGATTTCACAATATGAACTACCGATTTGCGAACACGGATTTTTAGAAATACTAATGAAAGATGGAAATAAAAAGAAAATCGGTATAACAAGAATTCATATGGAAGAAGATGCGGGAAAATTGATCCACGATCAAGGCGGTAAAACTTTGGTTGATATAAATAGATGTGGTGTTCCGCTTCTTGAGATTGTAAGTGAACCGGATATTAGAACACCTGAAGAAGCATATTTATATCTTACCAAAATGAAACAGATACTTCAATACCTTGATATCTGTGATGGCAACATGGAAGAAGGTTCTTTGAGATGTGATGCAAATATTTCCATTCGTTTATCTGGAAGTGAAAAATTTAGTACTAAAACGGAAATAAAGAACTTAAATTCGTTCCGAAACGTCGAAAGAGCACTTACATATGAAATACACAGACAGATTGAAGCAGTTAAAGATGGTGAAGAAATTATTCAGCAGACTTTACTCTGGGATGCAGATTTAAATGAAGCTTATCCTATGAGATCAAAAGAAGAAGCACACGATTACAGGTATTTTCCTGATCCTGATTTAATGCCTGTTGTGGTTGATAAAGAATGGAAACAGGAAATATATTCTTCTATTCCGGAATTGCCAGATAAAAAGTTAGGTAGATTCATAGAGTGGTTCTCACTTCCCCATTATGATGCTGAAGTTCTTACTCAATCAAAAGATATTGCTGCGTATTATGAGAAAGTAGTTAGTATAACCGACGATTATAAAACCGCAAGCAACTGGGTTATGAGTGAAGTTCTTGGTGTTATCAATGAAAAGAAAATTGGGATAAATGATTTTTCTGTTGAACCAGAGAAACTCGGTAAAATGATAAACCTTATTAAAGATGGAACAATAAGCAGTAAAATTGCTAAAGAAATTTTTCCTCTAATGATTGATGAGAATAAAGATCCTGAAGAAATAATCAAAGAGAAAAACCTTGTCCAGATATCTGATGAAAGTGAAATATTAAAAATCGTTGAAATAATTTTAAGTAATAACAAAGATCAGGTTCAGAGTTATCTAAAAGGTAATGAAAAAATATTAGGGTTTTTTATCGGGCAGATAATGAAAGAAACTAAAGGTAAGGCTAATCCAAAAATTGTTAATGAAATTTTAAAGAAGAAATTAGAAGAAATCAGATTGTTAAATAACCAGGAGAAATAAAATTGTCGTTTCAAGAAAAGCTAAAGAACATTTTCAAATCAAAACCAAAAGAAGAAGAGAAGAAACCGAAAACATTTGGTGAAAAAGTTAAAGAATTCTTCAAGCAGCTTGCATTCGCTGCTATTGCTGCATTTTTCATAATTACTTTTATCATTCAGAATACAAGAATTCCTACCGGATCGATGGAAGATACAATTCTTGTAGGAGATTTTGTTCTTGTAAATAAATTCATTTACGGATCATCATCACCTAAGTATATTCCATTTACAGAAATTGAACTTCTCTATTTCAGGCTTCCTGCACTTAAAGACCCTAAACCAAAAGACATTGTTGTATTTGAATATCCCGGCGATAGAGACCAGCTTGT
>JALHTS010000543.1 GCA_022865965.1 Ignavibacteriaceae bacterium | reverse complement strand
TTTCTGTAGAATGGATTCATCCGGTTTTGGTAATTCATTTTTCTTGTATAATTCATAAACTGTAAGAATTGCCTTTTTGATTTCAGATATATTATCTGGTTCACAAATAAATCCTGCACCATATTCTTCAACAGCCATTTTAGCCGCACCTTCGGGCACACAGGCAATTATGGGTTTCTGTGCACCGATATATTCATAAATTTTACCCGGAAGAATTGCATCAATATTTTTTAATCTGTCAACCATAAACCACAATACATCTGCAGATTTTATCTTTGAAATCGAATCATCATGATCTACATAACCGTAATCTTTAACAAATTCCTTTAGATTTAATTTCCTTACTAATTTTTTATTTTCTTTTCCGAGATAACCGACAAAATGAAGTTCAATCTCAGCAGCTATATCCGGTCTTTCAACCGATATTTCCTTAAATGCTTTTAGAAAATATTTCGGAGTATTGTACGCTACAAATATTCCTGAATACATCAGAACTAATTTATTCTTCGGTTTTGGAACAGCGGAAATTCTTTCAAAGTCTTGTGGATCAAATCCATGAGATAAAATTACGACATCATCAAATGAAAGAAATAGAAAATCTTTAAGAAGTTTTTCTTTTATCTTTCTGTTTGTTACAAGAATTCTGTCAACTGCTTTTAGTGCGTTGTATTCTTCCTTCTTACTAAGATATTTATGAATGGGAGTAGGATAAAAAGAAAAATAACTTTCATACCATAAATCTCTGTAATCAACAAAAATCGGTATATCACTTTTTTTACGGATTCGTGAGACATAACTAAGAGCAGAGAATGGCGGACAAGTAATGAAGATTGCATCAAATTTTTCTTCGGTTACAATTTCTTCAACTTTTTTATATACTTTTTTTGACCATGAAACTTTGTTATCAGGAATAAAAATTGTTTGACTAATCTTGTTCAAAATTCTGCGGATAAATTCAGAAGGTAATTTTATTGTACCGAATTTAGAAAGAATAGCATTTGGTTCTTTTCCGCCAATCCGTATTACATTTATGTTAAGACTATTTAACTCATTGGTTAATGAATTATCATGAGCAAAATAACCAACATCACTAGAGGTAATAACAGTCGGTTCCCAATTATATTCTTTGAGATATTTAACAAATTTCAGAGTTCTCTGAACCCCGCTTAAACCCATCGGCGGGAAATAGTAAGCAATAACAAGAACTTTAAACATAAAATGACTTTTATTTCTGTAAATGATAATTAGGAGATTCCTGAGTGATAATCACATCGTGGGGATGACTCTCCTTCAATCCTGCTAAAGATACTTTAACAAACTTTCCATATTTCTTTAATGTCTTAATATCTTTTGTTCCGCAATATCCCATTGCAGCTCTCAATCCACCAACTAACTGATAAATAGTATCTTCCAGCGGACCTTTGTAAGGAACACGCCCTTCAACTCCTTCAGGCACTAATTTTTTAACTTCATCTTCAGCATCCTGAAAATAACGGTCTTTACTTCCCTTTTTCATAGCACTTATTGAACCCATACCGCGATATAATTTAAAACTTCTGCCTTCATAAAGAATTTTCTCACCAGGACTTTCATCAACACCGGCAAATAAACCGCCGATCATAACAGAGTCCGCTCCCACAGCAATAGCTTTAGGAATATCACCGGTTTGCTTGACTCCACCATCAGCAATTATCGGAATACCTTTTTTCTTTACTGCTCTGTAAGCTTCAGTAATTGCAGTTATTTGCGGAACACCGACACCGGCAACCACCCTGGTTGTACAGATTGAACCGGGACCAATTCCAACTTTAATTGCATCTACATTGCAATTTACTAGTTCAAGTGCTCCCTCATAAGTTCCTATATTACCAGCAATTAGCTGTGTGTATTTAAATTTTCTTCGAATCTCTTTAATCACTTTAATAACACTCATTGAATGACCATGAGCAGTATCGATAATAATGACATCTGCACCGGCATGATTTAAACCTTCAACTCTGTCCAGTGTATCAAGCGTGATCCCGATGGCTGCTCCCACTCTTAATCTGCCGTGCTCATCTTTACAAGCAAACGGATGTTTCTTTTTCTTCATTATATCTTTAAATGTAATCAAACCTTTTAACTTACCATACTTATCAACTACAGGGAGTTTTTCAATTTTATAGCGTTGAAGAATTTTTTCTGCTTTTTCTAATGTTGTACCAAGTGGAGCTGTGATAAGATTTTCTTTTGTCATTAATGCAGAAACTTTAAGACGTTTATTTGGCTCAAACCTTAGATCTCTGTTAGTTAAAATGCCAACCAACTTTTCATCATTATCAATAACTGGGATTCCTGATACTGTGTACTTTTTCATTAGCTCTAATGCATCACCTATAGTCTGATCCGGAGTAAGAGTTATCGGATTTCTAATCATTCCGCTTTCAGATCTTTTAACCTTATCAACTTCACCGCATTGATCTTCAATAGTTAGATTTTTATGAAGTATTCCTATTCCACCTTCCCTTGCAATTGCTATTGCCATGGAAGATTCTGTGACCGTATCCATTGCCGCAGATACTAAAGGAATATTAAGTTTAATTTCAGGTGTAAGAAAAGTTGATACATCAACCTCTCTTGGCAAAACGTGAGATTTACCCGGCAGTAAAAGAATATCATCGAAAGTGATACCTTCTATTAATTTATTTTCTTCAAACATTTTACACCTGATTTTTTTATACAAAAAAGACCACCCGAAAGTGGTCTGCAAATTTAGTCAAAAGCAGGAAAACCTGTAATATCTTCACCTAAAATTAAAGTGTGCATTTCATGTGTACCTTCATAGGTTTTAACAGATTCAAGATTAGCAGAATGCCTCATAACAGGATATTCATCAAGAATTCCATTTGCTCCGTGTATTTCGCGAGACATTCTTGCAATATTCAAAGCTATTTCACAATTGTTCCTTTTAGCCATTGAAACCTGGGTAAACTTCATCGTGCCGTTATCTTTCATTCTTCCTAATTGAAGATTTAGCAACTGAGCTTTAGTAATTTCAGTTAATATATAAACTAATTTTTCCTGAGTCATCTGATAAGCAGCAATTGGTTTGCTAAATTGAATTCTGGATTTAGCATAATTCAATGCGGAATCATAACAAGCCATCATTGAACCAACTACGCCCCAGGCAATGCTATACCGTGCCTGATTCAGACACATCAAAGCATTTTTAAGTCCTTCTGTTTTATGAAGAAGATTACTTTCAGGAATTTCAACATTATCAAAAATTAATTCTGAAGTTACAGAAGCACGAAGAGAATGTTTTCCTTTCATTTCTGGCGCAGTAAATCCTTTCGTACCTTTTTCAACGAGGAAACCACGCACAATACCATCTAACTTAGCCCATACTACTGCAACATCCGCAATTGTACCGTTAGTAATCCACATCTTTGCACCGTTGATGACATAACCATTTACAGTCTTTTCCGCTTTTGTAATCATACCGCCAGGATTTGAACCATAATCCGGTTCTGTTAATCCGAAGCAGCCAATCTTCTCAGCTTTTGTAAGCAATGGCAGCCAATAATCCTTTTGTTCTTCACTGCCAAATTGGTATATCGGATACATTACTAAAGAACTTTGAACAGAAGCAAAACTACGAACGCCACTGTCTCCCCTTTCGAGCTCTTGCATTAGGAGTCCATATGCCACGTTATTTAGTTCGGTACATCCATATTTTTGAGATAGAGTTGGACCGAACAAACCCATTTCAGCCATTTTAGGAAGTATCTGCATCGGGAACTTGGCTTCCCTATTATATTTTTCAATTATTGGAATGATTTCTTCAGAAACAAATTCACGAACCGAATCACGAATCATTTTTTCTTCTTCTGAAAGAATAGAATCAATATTATAATAATCGACTCCAGAAAATTTATTCATCAAGTCTCCTTTTTTTTAATTAACTGACAAAAATTATTAAAAGAAGGTCTGATAAGCAATGTTAACCAAATCTTATAATGACTTCTAAAGTTCAATTCACGGTTTAATAAGAGGATTCTTACATTATCTTTGTTTTAATATTTGATAAGGATTATATTTGCACC
>JALHTS010000542.1 GCA_022865965.1 Ignavibacteriaceae bacterium | reverse complement strand
ATTTTCTCATTGAGTTTACAATACGATTTTTAATAAGGAGAACTAATTAAATGAAAAAGATTTTATATCTATTAGCTTTTGCAGTCCTTGCATTCGTATTTCTCAATGGCTGTGAAGATAGAAGTGATATTACTGGTGTTGAACCAATATTAGACGGCAAAAGCGGTGATGCTGATTTAACAAGATTCGTTGCTATCGGCAACAGCTTAACTGCCGGTTATCAGAATGCAGCACTTTATGAAAGTGCTCAGGTATATAGTTTTGGCAATCTGCTTGCAAAACAAGTAAGTACGAAATTTGCAATGCCGATTTATTCAGATCCCGGTTCTGGTGGAAGAATGGAGATTCAAGCATTAACGGCTACGGGAGCGGTTATTATTAATAATACTAAGACCGGTACTCCTACAAATTTAACTTATCCGGCACCATATAATAATCTTGGTGTTCCAGGTGCTTTAACTTATGACGTCTTGAATGCAACAAATTCTACAGATTGTGCATCTGCATTATTCGCAAATTCACCGAATCCTTTCTTCGATCTTGTTCTTAGAAATAGTGCATTAAATCTTGGAACACAGTTACAACAAGCATTAGTTCAACAACCAACTTTTGTAACATTATGGATTGGAAATAACGACGTACTTGGTTATGCTACAAGTGGAGGTGTTTCACCGGCAGCGCCAACAGATAGACCAACATTTACATTTCTTTACAACAGAATTACTCAGCAATTAGAAGATTCTTCCGGAGCAAAAGTAGTTGTTGCAAATATTCCTAATGTTAATGCTATTCCGTACTTAACGTACTTAGGTCCTGTTATTTCCTCATTAGTTCCTTGGACTCTCTTGGGTGCTCCAGGATTATTTTATCTGAAATCCAATGGAACTGCCGGATTAGCTGACTCAGCATCTTTAAGAAATGGCACTGCCTTAATTTCGTTAAGAGGTAGTACTTATGCTACTTTACTTGGAGATACAACGGGTCTATATTACAGTATTTCTGGAAATGAAATACCTACAGGAATTGATACTAGATATCCTTTTGGTTTTCATCCTTTTAATCCATGGCCGAATTCACTAATTCTTGACCCCGTTGAAATAAATATAGCCCAAACGGCTGTAACAGATTATAATTTAGTAATTGAAAATGCAGCAACTACTTCTGGATTTGCTATTGTGGATATGAATACTATATTTAATACTATTCGACAGTCTGGTTACCAAACCGATGGATTGACTTTTACAACTACCTATGTGACAGGCGGTTTGTTCAGTCTGGATGGTGTGCATCCGACTAGTCAGGGTCATGCAATTATAGCTAATGAATTTATCAAAGCTATAAATTCTACATTCAATGCAAATATTCCGAGAATAAATGTAGCTACTATTCCTGCAAGTCTGCCACTTGTAGCAAAGATCAGTTTTATTGATGGTTATCCGCAAATTGATCCGAAGGCATTTGATCATTTGTTGTATTAAAATTTAAGTAATCTATTAAATAAAAGGGATGGTTTTTTGCCATCCCTTTTTTTTATCCATTCTTTTTCTGATTTTTGTCCTACAAATCATAAAAAAAGGGCAGTTATGAATTCGTACTATTTTTATTTTTTTATTCTACTTGCAGGGCTAGTAATTATTTCTTCCTGTACACCTTCTGAAGAAACGACAAAGAAGGAAGAAGTTTACATTTTTGACGAAGTGCCTGTAGAAAACACAATTACACCCCCAACTACGGGTGAATATCCTACTTTAGAAGAATCTTATTATGTTGTACAAATAGGAGCTTTCACTACACAGGATAGGGCAGAAAGTTTTGCAGATATGAGTCGAAAAAAACTTTTGAATGAAGTCAGCATTTCTTACAGCGACAAAGTCAATTTGTATGTTGTTCAGATTGTTCCATTTTATAAATCCCGGCCGGAAGCAGAAATTGTAAGAGATAATATAAGGCAAATCCCTGATTTCAGTGATGTGTGGATAATTACTGTAAATAAATAAGTTTGATGATATTTATCTTATTATTTATTTTATTAAATTGTTACAAAACTCATTAACAAAAATTGGAGGCTCGCTATGGCTTTCTCGTTAAATAGAATAATGTTGATTGGTAATTTGGGCAGAGATGCCGAAACCAGGTTTACTGCAGATAATAATCTTGCAATAACTAACTTTTCACTAGCTACAACATACGGCTATAAAGGAAAAAGCGGTGATTGGGTAAATGAAACTACATGGCATAGAATCACCGGTTTTAATCTTTCAGATTTTATGAAAGATAATCTTAAAAAAGGAAAAAAGTTTTATGTTGAAGGAAGATTGACTACCCGTGAATACACTGATAAAGAAGGAGTGAAAAGATATTCAACAGATGTTATTGCTGAAAAAATTATTCCCTTGGAAACCTCAGGTGGCGGTGCAAAAGACGATGAGACTTCTAACGGCTCAACAGAATCTGCTGCAGCCCCTGATGTTCAGGATAATAACGATTTACCATTTTAATTAGATTTGTTTAACAGCGCGGGAATATTTTAGTATTTGGATATTGATTGGTCAGTAAAACTTGTAATTCTTGCTGTTCTTTTATTAGCATCAGCCTTTTTCTCAGGCTCTGAAGTTGCTTTGTTTTCGCTGGATAAAAAGAAAATTGAAAGCCACTTCAAAGCTAATAGAATAATAAGCAGGTATCTGTTAAGTTTAATTAATTTCCCGCGCCGACTTCTTGTAACAATTCTCATCGGCAATACTTCAGTAAATGTTGGCGCTTCAATAGTGGCGGTTTTTCTTGCATTTGATGCAGCTGATTATTTTTCAATTTCGATGGAAATTGCACTTACAATTCAAATAATTCTCCTTACAATATTTGTTCTAATTTTTGGTGAACTCTTTCCTAAAGTTGCAGCAACAAAAAATCCTTATCTTTTCAGCAGAGTGATAGCTGTACCTATGTATTATTTCAACATTGTTATTTATCCAATTGCTGAATTCATTACAGAAGTTATAAAACTTTCCATTTCCAAGTTGAAGATTGACAAATCTAAATCTGCAATATCCAGAGATGAAATTCCTCATCTTACTTCTATAAGTCACAAAAAAGGCGCACTTGAAGAGGATGAACACAATCTTATAAGCAGTCTGGTTAGTTTCGGTTCGGTAACTGTTGAAGAAATAATGACTCCGCGTGTAGATATAATAGCAGTTGCCACGGATGTTAAGTATGATGAACTTCTTGAAATTATAACACAGTCCGGTCATAGCAGAATTCCTCTTTATAAAGATGATCTCGATGAGATATTCGGAATTATCTTTGCCAAAGATCTTTTACCGTATTCAAGAAATCCTGAATTAAGAGCGCATCTTTCATTAAAGAAAATATCACGAAAAGTTTTATTCGTCCCTGAAGCAAAACTGATAAGTGAACTATTGAAAGAATTCCAGGAAAAGAAAATGCATCTTGCAATAGTTGTTGATGAGTATGGCGGCACATCAGGCTTGGTGACACTCGAAGATATTGTTGAAGAAGTTGTGGGCGAAATATGGGATGAATATGATAAAGAGGAAAATCCGATAACTTCGCTTGAAGAAAATATGTGGTTGGCTTTAGGAAAAATTTCAATTGATGAAATAAATGAAAGTTTAGGAACTGAAATTGGAAATGAGGATGAGGAATTTGATACTCTTGGTGGTTTTGTTCTAAATCAGGCGGGAAGCATTCCTCAGGAAAGTTTTAACTTTACATTTAAAGGATTTCGTTACACTGTGAAAGAAATTCTGAAGAAAAGAATTAAAAAAGTTTTAATTGAAAAAATAATCTAGAATTCAACCATGAAAAAAGGCTGCTTCGTTAAATCAATAATAATATTAACTATTTTTGTAGCAGCAATTGCTTATATAATTCAATACAAGCTAGATGAATGGGTTATTAAACCGGCAAAAAAAATGTTTATGCCTGTAGTTGAGAAAAGCTTTAAGGAAGAACTATCTTTTATTCAGGATTCGCCAGAAAAAGATTCTTTGTTGAGCTCTCTAAGTTTATATATAGAAGATCTTGATATTCTAAACGAATCGGATTCTGCACAAAAAATATTCTGGAATCAGTTTAAACACATTACCTTTGACAGTATCATTACAAAATCTGAACTTGATGAGATAAAAAAAATATTAGAGACAGAAAATGAAAAATGAAAGAAAAACTGAAATAAGAGTCGGACTTACGGTAATAGTCGGATTGATAATATTATTGTGGATTCTTGGTTGGGCAAAAAATTTCACAATTCAGTCAAAAGAACAAAACATTTCCGTAAAGTTCGATAATGTCGCGGGACTTGAAATAAGCGACAATGTAACCGTTAATGGAGTTAGAAAAGGTTTTGTTAAAGATATGAAAGTTGAGAGCAATAATGTTTTGGTTATACTTTCGGTTGATGATGATGTTGATTTGCGAAGCGATGCCAGATTCACTTTGAATATGCTTGATTTGATGGGTGGTAAAAGAGTTGAGATCTATCCGGGAAGTTCTGATGAAAAATTAAATAGTAATGAAATTTACTATGGTGAATTTCTATCTGATATTCCGTCTGTAATGGCTGTATTCGGTTCGGTTCAGGATGATCTTGTAACTTTGCTTAAAGATATTAAAATTACTCTATCCTCAATGAATGTGTATCTAACAGATAAAAACATGGAATCTGATATTAAAACTTCGCTTTCTAATTTTACAGATATCAGCAAAAAATTAAATCTTATGATTGATGAAAACAGGGAAGGCATTAAAACTCTGACAAGCAATACTGTTGAATTAACCGATGAAGCCAAAAAGTTTATTAAAACAAATAAAGATGCAATGGGTGAATCAGTTAAAAAGATTAAAGATGTATTGGATAAAACTGATGACTTGCTTTTGAAAATAAACAAACTCACAGATGAAACAATTGAGCAGGAAAATGCTTTAGGCAAATTGTTATATGATGAAAAAATGATAAATGATATTAAATCTGCGTTAGATCAATTGAATAAGCTTACAAAAATTCTTGTTGATCAATTGCAGGGTGATGGAATTAAAGTTGATGCAAACATATTCTAAAATATTTTCATTAATTATATTCTTTTCATTCTCAATAATTATTAAGGCTCAAGTTCCCGGACCAATTGCAGGCAAAAACGGAATGGTAGTATCTGCAAGCGAATTGGCTTCAAAAGTAGGAGTTGAAATATTGAAAAAAGGCGGCAATGCGGTTGATGCTTCTGTAGCGGTTGGATTTGCCTTAGCAGTTACTCATCCGTCTGCAGGTAATATCGGTGGCGGTGGTTTTATGGTTATAAGATTGAATGATGGAACTTCCACCACGATTGACTATAGAGAGAAAGCACCCGGTTCTGCACATCCTGATTTGTATCTTGACGAAAATAAAGTCCCCATTTCGGATTTGAGTGAAACAGGAGCCACATCATCAGGAGTGCCCGGCAGTGTTGCAGGACTAATCTATGCGCTTGAGAAATATGGAACAATGAAGCTTGAGGATATAATTCAACCTGCAATTGATTTGGCTTTGAATGGCTTTGAACTTGAGTACAGAATTGCTAATTCGTTTAAAACCAATTTAAAAGAATTTAACAAGTATGAATCATCCATAAAAATATTTTCAAAAAATGGTGAGCCTTATGAGGCAGGCAATATTTTCATTCAAAAAGATTTAGCTAAGACTCTGCTAAAAATTAAAAAGTATGGAAAGGACGGATTTTATAAAGGTGAAGTAGCAGATCTAATTGTCAAGCAAGTTTCAGAACTTGGCGGATGGATAACACTTGAAGATTTAGCAAATTATGAACCTGTTGAAAGAAAGCCTGTAATCGGAACTTATCGTGATTATGAAATTAATTCAATGGGTCCTCCAAGTGCAGGTGGAATAGTTCTTGTCCAAATATTAAACATTCTAGAAAATTATGAATTCAACAGAAGCGATTGGGGCAGCAGTGGATATATACATAAGCTTGTTGAAGCCATGAAATATGCTTATGCT
>JALHTS010000541.1 GCA_022865965.1 Ignavibacteriaceae bacterium | reverse complement strand
TTTTCTAACCTTTACAGTAAATCGGGCTGTTAAATTACTAAAGGAAAATTTGACATCAAATGAGTGAATCTATATATTTGTTCTTCGTTTTTTAACACAATTAAGGTTTTTAAGGAATGGCGCATCATAAATCGGCTAAGAAAAGAATTAGATCATCTGAAAAAAAGAGAAATGCAAACAAGATGGTTGAGTCTAAGATTAGGACTTACTACAAAAAGACTTTGTCTGCTACGAATAAAGAAGAGGTTGAAAAGTTATACAAAGAAGCTGTCGCTATTCTTGACAGAAGCGTTATAAAAGGCAAGCTTCACTCAAATAATGCTGCAAGAAAAAAATCCAAACTCACAAAACATTTAAATAGTGTTAGTGCTGCTAAGTAGCTGAATCAAAATAGTTTTCATTTAAAGGCTCTTGATTTCAAGAGCCTTTTTTATTTTGTATTAAACATTAAGACAAGCATTCTTGTTTATGTGTAAGGAGTTTTATTATGGCAAAGAAAATTATTATAACAGGTGCAACCGGATTTATCGGTAAAAAGCTATGCAAGGCTTTAGCGGAACGTGGTGATGAAGTAACAATTTTTACAAGAAGCGTTGAATCAGCAAAGAAGGATTTCCCTTTCATTAAAAATTTTGTTAAATGGAATTATAAAAACCCTGATGAGTGGAAATTTCATATAGAGAATAAACATGCTGTTGTCCATCTTGCAGGAGTAAATCTATTTGCAAAAAGATGGAATGAAGATTTTAAAAAACAAATTATCGAATCCAGAGAGCATAGTACAAAGAACCTTGTATTATCTATAAAGGATTGTAAGAATAAACCTGAAGTTTTTGTATCCGCATCAGGAGTTGGATACTATGGTGACAGTGGAGATACATTCGTAGCTGAAGAATCTACCAAAGGAAATGATTTTCTTTCTGGTGTATGTGAAGTCTGGGAACGTGAATCACAAAAAGCCGGTGAATATGGAATCAGAAGTGTTCAAGTAAGAACCGGATTAGTTTTAAGTCCTGAAGACGGTGCATTAAAGCAAATGTTACCAACATTTAAATTTTTTGTCGGAGGTCCATTAGGAAATGGAAAGCAGTGGGTTTCATGGTTACATATAGATGATATTGTTGGGAGTTATATTCATGCAATTGATAACCAAAATTTAAGCGGAACAGTTAACGCCGCATCGCCCAATCCTGTTAAAATGAAAGAATTTGCTAAAACACTAGGAAGATTGCTGCGTCGCCCATCTTATTTTTCTGTTCCGGAATTCGTAATAAGATTTTCTATTGGTGAAGCCGCTGATGTTGTGTTATCAGGACAAAGAGTTGATGTTACAAAAATTTTGAACAGCGGATATAAATTTAAATTTGAAAATCTCGGAGAAGCTTTAAACGATTTGTTAAAATGAAAAAGGGCTTCAAACGAAGCCCTTAATAATTCTGTGTAATAATTTTAATACCTGTAATAATCAGGTTTGAATGGTCCTTCAACAGGAACACCGATATATTCAGCCTGCTCCGGAGTTAACTCATCTAAGACAACACCGACTTTCTTTAAGTGCAATCTAGCCACTTTTTCATCTAGATGTTTCGGTAAAGTATAAACTTGTTTTTCATATCTGTCAGAATGATTCCAGAGTTCAATCTGCGCAAGAGTTTGATTAGTAAACGAGTTTGACATAACAAATGAAGGATGACCGGTTGCACAGCCAAGATTAACTAACCTACCTTCGGCAAGAACAATAATATCGTTTCCATCAATTGTATATTTATCAACCTGAGGTTTAATTGTATTCTTAGTCTTACCATAATTTTTATTCAACCAAGCCATATTAATTTCATGATCAAAGTGTCCTATGTTACAAACAACAGCTTTATCTTTCATAACTTTAAAGTGTCTATCAGTTACAACATTTTTATTTCCTGTTGCGGTTACAATGATATCTGCTTCTTTAACAGCATCATCCATTTTCTTTACTTCATATCCTTCCATAGCTGCCTGAAGTGCACATATCGGATCGATTTCGGTAACAATCACTCTAACATTGGCATTCTTCAACGATTCGGCGGAACCTTTTCCGACATCTCCGAAGCCGGCTACAACGGCAACTTTACCTGCAAGCATTAAATCAGTTGCTCTTCGCAAAGCATCAACCAAAGATTCGCGACATCCGTATTTATTATCAAACTTAGATTTTGTTACAGAGTCATTGACATTTATTGCAGGTATTGGAAGTGTTCCATCCTTCATTCTTTCATATAATCGGTGAACGCCGGTTGTAGTCTCTTCTGAAACACCTTTTATACCGACAGCAAGTTCAGGATAATTATCAAAAACCATGTTTGTCAAATCACCGCCGTCATCAAGGATCATATTTAATGGTTTGCTCTCATCTCCGAAGAATAATGTCTGTTCAATACACCAGTTAAATTCTTCTTCGTTCATACCTTTCCAGGCAAAAACAGGAACTCCGGCAACTGCAATGGCAGCAGCAGCATGATCCTGCGTTGAAAAGATATTACACGAAGACCATCTTACTTCAGCACCAAGATCAATAAGTGTTTCAATTAATACAGCAGTTTGAATAGTCATATGAAGACAGCCGGCAATTCTTGCATCTTTCAGTGGTTTTTTATCTTTAAATTCTTCTCTCAAGGACATTAATCCGGGCATTTCAGCTTCTGCAAGTTCCATTTCTTTTCGTCCCCATTCAGCAAGTGAAATATCTTTTACTTTGTAAGGAAGTGACAAATCAATTTTCTTATCTAACACCACACTCATTATAATTTAACCTTTACTTTGTTTTGAATTCAACTACTTAACAATATTAAATTTATTAAAAGTTCAATAAATTAGAAATGATTTTTTTAAGCATACTTTTTAAATACCTGAACGAGATCAGTTTTTTCCCAGGTAAACTCTTCTTCTGTCCTTCCGAAATGACCATAAGCAGCAGTTTTTTGATATATAGGTCTTCTAAGATTTAATCTGGCAATTATTCCAAGCGGAGTAAGATCAACTTCTTTCTGAATCATTTTAGATATTTCAAAATCAGGAATAACACCTGTTCCTTTAGTATCTATATAAATAGAAACTGGTTCTGCGACACCAATTGCATAAGCAAGCTGAACAAGGCATTCTTTTGCTAGTCCTGCTGCAACAATATTCTTAGCAATATGTCTGGCGGCATAAGTAGCAGAGCGATCAACCTTTGAAGGATCTTTACCGGAAAAAGCACCACCGCCATGAGGAGCCCAGCCACCGTAAGTATCTACAATAATTTTTCTTCCGGTTAATCCGCTATCACCATGAGGACCACCAATTTCAAATCTTCCGGTTGGATTAACATAATACTTTGTTTTATCATCAAGAAATTCAGCAGGAATGATTGGTTTAATTACCTGATTAATAACATCTTCTTTAATTTTCTGCTGACTTGCATCTGCATCGTGCTGTGTTGAAACTACAATAGCATCAACTCGTACAGGCTTTTTATTGTCGTCATATTCCACTGTTACCTGTGATTTTGAATCAGGTCTTAAATATGGCATAACACCATTATACCCTTTTCTTATATCCGCGAGTTTTTTGACAAGTTTATGCGCATACATTATTGGCATCGGCATAAGTTCAGTAGTTTGATCGCAAGCATAGCCAAACATTATTCCCTGATCACCGGCACCGCCTCTATCAACTCCCATTGCTATATCTGGTGACTGAGAATGAATTGCATTAAGAACTGAACATGATTCAGCATCAAACTTATAATC
>JALHTS010000540.1 GCA_022865965.1 Ignavibacteriaceae bacterium | reverse complement strand
CTACTCCATATAGATTTTCAATCGTTAGGTAAACTTCAATATCAATATCCGCGTCTAAACCTTTTTCCAGATATAACATTGCTTTCAATGCTACTGTTCTATCATCATCTGCTTCTTCATCAATAAAGGAAATCACTCCTGATACTGCTCCTGAAACATTGTAGGTTGCGGGAAATCTACATTCATAAGTATAACTGCTCTCAGTAGTAAAATCATTTAAAACCAATGTTTTTCCGGATGCAACATTATAAATTTTTGATCCGAATAATAACTCTAGATTTGCCTGAGAATTGTTAACTATTTTAAACTCGTTTTCAAATGATTCAGAACAGCTAATGAAGCTCAAAGAAACTAAGGCTAAAAAGGCTATTAAAAAAGTTAGCTTTTTATTCATTTTAGTCCTCATATAATATTTATTGATTTTATTACTAGTGAAATTAGATTTTTTAATTTTAATAATCAAATTGTATTTATCTACAACCATATAATTAATATTAAATATATTTTAAAATATTAGTAAGAATTATAACGCTGTTAATATGTTTATAACCCCGTAAACCGTTTAATTAGCAACAGTAATATACCAATAATCATACCGAAGATGTGGATATTAAGTTAAAAAGCCCGGGTTCCAAAGCAAACAGTGAATAACTTTAATATTTTCAACAAAACATTAACAACTAACACACACATTATCAACACATTTAATCTAAAGATCGGTTAAAATTTCCTATTAGGAACTTAATTCTATCTTACTTTTCAAATTTTCAACCATCTCTTTTATGATAATATCATTATTAATAAAATGTTCTATTGTGGAACATGCGTGTATTACGGTAGAATGATCTCTTCCTCCAAAATGCAAACCTATGGTTTTTAGTGAGGACTTTGTCATTTTGCTAGCGATATACATAGATATTTGCCTGGCTAAAACCACTTCCTTTTTACGTGTCTTCTCACGCACCTTATTTTCAGCAACACTAAGATGTTCGCACACAATTTTAGTTATTTCGTCTATCGTGACAGTTAAATTATTTTTTCTTTCTGTCGCAACTTCCCTAACAATTTTTTTTGCGAGATCTAAAGTTATTTCCTTCGAATTTAGAGAAGCATTGGCAAGAAGTTTTATAAGGCAGCCCTCTAGTTCACGTATGTTAGAAGTAATATGATAAGCTACATATTCAATAATTTCGGGAGAGATAGTCATTCCATAATCTTCTGTTTTCTTTTTCAGAATTGCTATTCTAGTTTCAAATGCCGGAGGCTGAATATCAGCCTGAAGGCCCCATTGAAAGCGGGAGATAAGTCTTTCATCCAATCCCTTTAAGTCTTTTGGCGCTTTATCAGATGATAGAATAATCTGTTTTTTTGATTGATGAAGTGTGTTAAAAATATGAAAGAAAAGATCCTGAGTCTTTTCCTTACCAATAAGAAATTGGATATCATCAATTATAAGAACATCCATACCCCGATAAAAACCGGAAAATTCATTTATTTTATTTGATTGAATAGATTCAACAAACTCAACCGTAAAACTGTCTGATGACAAGTAAATAACTTTTTTATCAGGAAAATTTTCTAAAATGTTGTTACCAATCGCCTGAATTAAGTGTGTTTTTCCAAGTCCAACGCCACCATAAACGATGAAAGGATTAAAAGAAGTGCCCCCGGGATTATCACTTATGGCTCCCGCAGCTGCTCGGGCAAGCTCATTTCCTTCGCCTTTTATAAAATTGTCAAAACGATATCTTGAATTTAAATGCGGATCAAAATTATT
>JALHTS010000539.1 GCA_022865965.1 Ignavibacteriaceae bacterium | reverse complement strand
TGATCGTACATAGTGAAAACATGCTTTTTACTAATTCTTTTGCTGCAATCTCAGTAATAATAAATGCTTTGGCTACCGCTTGTGCCTTGAAAAACAAAACCAGGACAAAATTATTACAGATAGAGACTACAGAAATCTTGGAAAAATATAATAAGTTTATCAGCTAGTAGCTGAGTGGGTAAATTATAATGTTTACTTTGGAGTCAAAATGAAAAAAGTTCTCTTGTTATTGTTTATAATTCAAACATGTCTATTTGCCGGAGTTACAGGTAAACTTGTCGGGAAGGTAACCGATACAAACACCGGTGAACCATTAATAGGAGCGAATATACTTGTTCAGGGGACAGATCTTGGAGCCGCTACAGACAAGGATGGTCAGTTCATAATAATAAATATTCCTCCTGGAGTTTATAACGTTAAAGTAAGCTACATTAGCTATGAAACAGTTTTAATTGAAAACGTAAAAATTATAGTAGATCAGACAACACAATTACTTGTTGAATTATCAGTTAAATCTGTTGAGGTGGATGAAGTAGTTATTACTGCAAAGTCTTCAATGATTCATAAGGATCTGACCAGCAGTATATCTGTAATTTCAAGAGATGAAATTGAATCTCTGCCAGTTTCCAGTTTTACCGAGCTATTAGGATTGCAGGCAGGTGTTGTTGGAAGTGGATCCAATCTTCACATCAGGGGCGGAAGATCAAATGAAGTTGCATATATGATTGATGGAATGCTGGTTCAGGATCCATTGCTGGGCGGCCTGGCAACAAATATAAATAACGATGCAATACAGGAAATGAGTCTTCTTAGTGGTACGTTTAATGCAGAATATGGGAATGCACTGAGTGGTGTTGTGAATATTGTAACTAGAAATGGGTCCGATGATTATTCCGGGAAAATTGAAGCAAGAACCAGTGAATTTGGCGCTTCTGAATATACTCGGCTTCACGAAAATAGAGTAAACGCCAGCTTCAGTGGTCCCTTATTTTCGAATAATTTGAATTTTTTTATATCAGGTGAACAAAACAACGTTGGCAGTTATTTATCTTTTGGTTATAACAAAGAACAAACATTTTTCTCCAAGATTACATCAACTTTAATACCAAATTTTAAAATCATGCTTTCTAATAGAGGAAGTAAAGGGAGTCGCCAAAATTATAATCATTCCTACAAATATATTCCGGATCAATATTTAAGAAGAAGAAGAGATAGCTGGCAAAGTACTATAACATTTACACATACCATTGCAAATAATTTTTTCTATGATTTAAGAGCCTCCTATTTTAATCAGGGGTATTATTCAGGCCTCGATAAGGATACATCGGAATATATTCCATCTTCGGATTGGACTTATTTACCAGATGCCGGTAATGGTTTGGAGTTTTACAGCAAGGCAGACCCGCAGGAATTGACAGACAGTAGAACCGCTTCAGCTGACATTAAATTTGATGCATTGTGGCAGATAGGAAATTTAAATGAAGTAAAGTTTGGATGGACATTAAAAAAGAATTGGCTTAAATATTTTTATGTCTATGATCCCCAAAGAAACTATCCATATCTAAATGATTATAAGACAAATCCATACGAAGTCTCTGCCTATATTCAGGATAAAATTGAGTTTCCAGAGTTAGTTATTAACATAGGCCTACGTTTTGATTATATGAATGCAAATGTTCAATTCAGAAGTACCCCGTTGGATCCTTCTTCTGTAATTGAAGTAAGTCCAAGATCT
>JALHTS010000538.1 GCA_022865965.1 Ignavibacteriaceae bacterium | reverse complement strand
GATAATAAATATTTTCACTACACGGGATCCTGTTATGATAAAATCATTACTAATTTTGTTTTTCTTCCTTTTTACTACACAAATCATTTTTTCTCAATTCATTAAATCACCCGGGGAATTTTTAGGATACCGTGTCGGTACGGATTATAAGATTGCTGATTATGAGACAATCCAAAAATATTTCAAACATCTGGCTGAGAATTCAGAAAAGCTCCGTTATGAAGAAATAGGCAAAAGCACGCTCGGCAAAGAGATGTTTATGGCTATTATCAGTACGGAAGACAACATTAAAAACCTGGAAAAGTACCGGGATATAGTAAAAGAGCTTTCTGACCCACGAAATTTAAGCGACGAGCGCGCTGGTTACCTTGCAAAGGAAGGAAAGGTAGTGGTTCTTGTTACCTGTAATATTCATTCAACTGAAATAGCCTCGTCACAGATGTCAATGGAATTTGCTTATGATCTTATTGCAGACAAGGCTTCCGAAAAATCTATTAATGCATTAAACGATGTAATCTTTATTCTTATGCCTTCAATAAATCCTGACGGCACGACAATGATCGTTGATTGGTATAATAAATATCTCGGAACTGAATTTGATGGAAGTCCGCTCCCGTACTTATACCACAAATATGCGGGACACAATAATAACCGTGACTGGTTCATGTTCAACCTTTTTGAAACAAAAAATGTGGTTGATGTGGCTTTTCATAAGTGGTTGCCTCAAATCTGGTTGGATGAACATCAAATGGGCAGCACATCGGCAAGACTTTTTGTTGTCCCCTATAAAGATCCTATCAACCCAAATGTTCACCCTATGATATGGCAATGGCAGAAAGTATTGGGCGCATTAACTACGCTTAGACTTGAGCAGGAAGATAAAACCGGCGTTATTGATCACGCGTACTTTGAGGGTTGGTGGCAAGGACCTGCAAGCGATTGCGGATTGTGGCATAACCAGATTGCATTATTATCTGAGATGGCAAGCTGTAATATTGCTAGTCCCATTTACATTGATCCCAACGAAGTTAAAGCTACTTCAGGATTAACCACTTATGACTTACGAACAAATTATCCGCATCCCTGGCGAGGCGGTTGGTGGCGTCTTAGAGACATTGTGGATTATGAACTTTCCTTAACATTCAGCTTGCTTGAATCTGCAGCAGAATTTAAAGAAGATATTCTATTTAACTATTACCAGATGGGCAAAGATGCCGTAGAACAAGGAAAACTGGGAAATCCATATGCAATAATTATTCCTCGCGATCAAAATGATCATATCACAACCTCTAAAATGATAGAGATTCTTCAGGCAGGTGCAGTTGAAGTCCATTTTACAGAAAAAGAATTCCGAGTTAATAACACAATTTATCCGGCAGATAGTTATGTTATTTTCTTATCCCAGCCAAACGGAAAATATGTAAAAGATCTGTTTGAAGAACAGCGCTATCCTGATCTGCGCGCTTCTAAAAAAGAAGATCCGATCAATCCTTACGATGTTGCGGGCTGGACATTGCCTTACTTGATGGGTGTAAAACACTATACAATTGATAAACCATTTGAATTGCAAACAACGCTGCTGTCTGATGCAAATTATAAGAAAGGTTTTGTCGAAAATAAACAGGGCAAATATTTTATAGCACATGCCGGACCAAATGTAAATTCCACATTAATAAATCGTTTACAAAAAGCTGATGTGCCTGTTTACTGGAACATTGAAAAACTTTTAATAGATGAGAATCTATTTAAAGAAGGTTCGGTTCTTTTTCCGTCAGACGAATTATCCTCCGACGAATTGAATAAAATAGTTAATGATTTAAATATTCAAATTTATTCTGCCGACGATATAGACTCAAAAAAAATTAAAGAACTTAAAAAAGTAAAGATTGGGATATACCACCCTTTTCTTGCAAACATGGACGAAGGATGGACAAGGCTTCTGTTTGAAAATTATGAGTTTGATTTTATACAGATATTCAATAAGGATATGAAAGAAAAAGATCTTAAGAAAAGATACGATGTTATTATAATACCCGATATGAGCACAGAAGTTATAAAAACAGGAAAGTATGGCGGCGAGTACAAGCGTTACAACAGACCCAAACCACCGGAATATGAAGGAGGTATTGAAAAAGAAGGGGTCGAAAATTTAAAGCAATTTATTGAAAAGGATGGCGGAAGACTTGTAGTGCTTGGAGATGCATGCAATTTCGCGATTGAAGAACTTGAGCTGCGTATAAGAAATGTTCTTAAGGATGTT
>JALHTS010000537.1 GCA_022865965.1 Ignavibacteriaceae bacterium | reverse complement strand
TTATTTTTTGCATCTCATTAACTTCCGATTTAGCTTTTCGAACCGTGGGTTTCCACATATCATTTAAAAACGCATAAACGTTTTCAGGGGTCTTTGCCATTTTCTTTTGAAGTACAAAATCAGAATATGTTTTATATCCTAACAGATTAGCCTTTTCAACTCTTAGAACAATAATCCGTGAAAGTATTTTTTTGTTATCAAGCTCATCATTGTTGTTGCCTCGATTCATATAGGCTTTATATAATTTTTCTCTTAGATCCCTATTTTCCGAAAATTGCAAGAAAGGAATTAAAGTTGGTTTATCGATAGTGAATATCCACTTTCCTTTTAATCCTTTTATTTCTGCTTTTTCTGTTGCAGCTTGAACTGAAGCATCCGGAAGTCCGGCAAGATCTTCTTTTCGATCTACTACCAATTCAAATTTGCTGTTTTCTTTTCTAACATTATCTCCGAATTTCAAAACAAGCTGGGAAAGTTCATCATTAATTTTTCTCAGTTTCTCTTTTCCATCCTGGGTAAGATTCGCACCACCTCTGACGAAATCCGTGTAATAATTTTCAAGGACTGTATTCTGTTCAGTTGAAAGATTAAGAGTTTCCTTTTCATCATATAAAAATTTAATACGTTCAAAAAGTTTTTCGTTTAAATAAATATCATCAGTATGTTTTGATAACATAGAAGTACTTTTTTCAGAAATTTTCTGCATTTCATCATTGGTATCAGAATAGTTGAGACCGCTGAATATAAGGTTTACTTTAGAAAGCAGCTGTCCGCTTTTTTCAAGTGCTGCGATTGTATTTTTAAAAGTTAGTTTTTCTTTGTTACTAACCACTGCCGCAATTTCAGAATTCTGCTGTTTGATTCCCTCTTCAAATGCAGGCAGATAATGTTCAAGTTTAATTTCGTTGAAGGGAGGTGTTTTAAATGGAGTTTCCCATTCTTTAAAGAATGGATTGTCAGTGTTTTGCGCATTTAAATTAGAAGTGATTGCAACTAATAATAAAAGAGCCGATAGTAAGAAATAATTCTTTTTCATAAAACCTTTCAATAAATTAATACAACATTTTTAATTTTAGCATTTCTGCTTAGGAAGAGTATAGGATTGCCTATTCGATGGATATCAACTTATATACTCATGTTCCCTCATACTAGAGAAAATTTATGGTTGTAATTAGCAAATAATTTAAGTCAAAATCAAGAAAGATAAATCTATAAAATGATTAGTGGAAGTTTGCCATTATAAAAGGTGTGTGCGGCTCTTAACTACAAAAATTACTTTTGTAAGACTTTTCTAGCGTTCTATGGTAAATTATTGTTTTCTGATATTCATCAACTAAAGCCGGCAAATAAAAAAGGCAACCAATCGGGTTGCCTTAATAAATTGCAAACTTTAAGGTTCGCATAATATTTTTGAGAGACAAACTATTCTCTTCAAGTCAAGAATCATTTATAATTCTTTAATCATTTTTTGCCACCGCTACCAGCTTCAGCTACAGTAACATCAACGTATGTAATGTTTCTAATTGCATCAACCACTGGTACATTTAATGACTCTGATGGAGTAACATCTTCAACATTTCCTCCATAATTTCCAACGCCAGCGCCCTGGAGATCAATATCTGAACCTTCAGCTAAATAAAAAGTCAAACGGTATTTCCCAAGTACAGTTGGTACCCATCCGCCTTTTGATGCACCAAAGATAAGTTTACCGCCAACGTTCAATTCAACGGCAAAACCAAAACTTAAATCAGGAGCAACTGCATCGGTCCATTTTGTGCCATCCCAATTTTCAGGTACTGTATTATCATCACTCCATTTTTGAACAGCAATTTTTCCTTTTGGTGAAGCTACAGTAGCCCAAATACCATGGTATTTATCACCGTTGGTCCCCTGAATTTCATCCGGGCTGCTAGGATTAGCTAGCACAGTCATTGTGTAACCATTCAGATTTTCTGAAGCAACATTTTTATAAAGAGTAACTTCTAATCTGAAAGGTCTATCTATTTTAGGATTAACAGACTCAATATTATCTCCCCAGTCGATAAAACTAACATTCTGTCCGGGTGTCAATAAAACGTAGTCAGCCTGCCAAACATTTCCATCTACCTTTTGGGCGTACCATTCATCACTTGCTACATATTCACAATCAACTTCTTTAAACTCATAAAAACTGCAGTCTTCTACATCGACAGTTGATGGATCGTCATATGTAAATGCTGTTCCAAAATTTGTTGCAGTTATCGCTGGGATAGAATAACCATCCGCAAGATATGCCGGGAAGGAAAAATTGTTACCCACGGGTACTTCTCCTTCACCTTTATTTAAAGAAAGAACCATATCCTGATCGGTTGGTTCTATTACTGGTTCATTGCATTGAACAAATAATATTGCAATGAGAGGAATGAAAAGAAAAACAGAAAGAACAAAGAATTTTTGCATAGCGACCCTCCAAAAAATATTGAATGTATTTAGTGTTGAAGCGAAACATAACTAGGTTAATTGTTATCAACATACAAATTTCATACCATAAAGCAATATGGATTTTTGGGGAAAATAACGGAATTTTAAAATACTCTTTCTCAAAAAGAGGCTGTTCATAATAAGATTTTTAGATATGAGACAGACAGAAAAGTTTATGCTTACCGCTGGGTTTTTTTGAATGGCCAATTATAATTTGGGCGACCCGATGGGTCGCCCGGATAAATTAGTGGCGTGTATCATTCAGAACGTGTACTTAAGTAAGAGGCTGTCTCAAAAGTCGTGTAGTAAGTGTCATTCCCGTGAACCTGCCTGCGGTAGGCAGGAACGGGAATCCAGAACCCTTATTAAAACAAAATGGATTCCCACTTTCGTGGGAATGACAATCGAGCAATTTTTCCTTTTAAGACAACCTCCTACTAATACTTAATATTCTAACCGTTTCTCAATAGCTATTTATAAAGCAATTAAAAAAGTTTAATTTTAGATAGTGGTTTCGGTTCTGTTCCAGCCACTGGTGTAAAGCCAGGACTATAAACTATCAGATCACTGCTATGAATAAACTCCAAAACCTGGATTGCATCATCAACAGCATTTGCAAAACCTGTAATATTTGTACTATCACTATAATTAATTAAGCTTGATGAATTTGTCCAGTCAACAGCTTTAAGCAAAGAAACTATATTTTCTTTCCAAGTTCCATCTGAAAAAAGTGTGGTGATCTTCACATATTTATCTTTATAGGTATCATATCTGCTATAATTAAAATCTGCTCCACCTTCTCCACCATAGTTAAAGTAGCTTCTGCCTTTTGGATCAGGTCCAAGTACAGCCTCAGCCCCATATACTACCTTTATTGTTGACCAATCAAGAATCCAATTATTCAAATATGCAATCTCATCTACCATAATGTTCCCGGTTTTATCTCCGCCTGCAGCTAAAGCACCAAAGGCTAAATTTAGGGTATCATGTAAATTCTTAAAATATGAATTTAAAATAATAAGTTTTCCTCCAAATCCATGGTTCATTAATTCTTGATATATTGCCATGTTCTCAACTGGGGAGTCAATTGTTTTGTCGTCAAATTCATCATTCTCTGTAATGTATTCACCAGTATCTGTAGTATCATAATTTACCAACCAATCTTCTGCACCAATAATAGCAACCAAACGTCCTGATGCATCTGTAGTAATATCTGTTACACCTGGTTGTGTGAGCCCGGCGATAGCTTCATCAAGAGCACTCTCTAGAACTGATTCGGGCGCACGTACCAAACTCAATCGTCCAAAATCTGCTTCCTTCACAAAAAAACCTTCCTCAAGTTTTACATCTCCTAACTCATCTAATTCAAATGTCGCATAGACATCATCGTCATCAGGAACAGGCTCTCCAGTGTCCGAATCAAATTTTATTGGGTAAGGAAAATATTCAAGATCGTGTTCGCCAGTAATTTCTAGGTAGTATGGAATTCCATCCACATCTCTAAGGCAAACGATTAAATCACCATAATCCTTAGTACCACCCATAATTCTAGGATCTACCACTATATCTATATAAGTAAGATTGTTATCCTCATCAACAGTAGCCTCAGCGACTTGAGATATTGGTTCCCGTCCAATAATTGCAGTACTTAGATTAACTTCTGAGTCTTCTAAGTAAAAGGTTAAGCGGTAGTTACCTTCGTTCTCGGGTTTCCAACCTTCTGATGCAGTAGCATATATTAACTTACCGGCTACATTCAGTTCAACTCCAAAAACAACGTCCTCAGAAGTTCCGGTACTTACCCAAATAACATCATCGTAATATCCCCATTCCTTGGAATCACTATCCCATTCTATGTCTATGCTTACCCAAGCACCATCATCGTAAAATCCCCATTCCTCCTTATCACTATTCCATACCAGATTATCTGACAATGGCTGGATAACAAGTTTTGCGCTGTCAGAAGCTATTGTAGCCAAATCGCTATCGTAAGTTACCTGATTTGTTCCCTGAACTTCATCCTTACTGTTAGGATAAGAAAGTACAGCCATTTTATAACCAGTCATTTTAGTAGTAAGCTCTTTATAAAGAGTTACTTCTAATCTAAATGATGTACCAACTCTGGGATTAAAGGATTCGATATTATCGCCCCAGTCAACAACATCAACATCTTCTGTTCCTTCGACGTATGCAAAATCTGCCTGCCAGATATTTGTACTTACTTTTTGGGCATACCAGTCGTAACCCACTAAAGCAGCTAATTCGTCAGTAGTTAAACCCAGATACGGTCCCGTATATGGTAAACCCCACGATGGTTCTTCTATTTCAGTTAGAGTATACTTATCTGCAAGAAGTGCCGGGAAAGAAAGATTGTTTCCCACAGGTACTTTTTTATTTAACGAAGCCAAATCCTGAGCGTTTGGCTCAACGAATTGTTCACTGCATTGCACAAATAATATTGCAATAATGGGAATGAAAAGAAAAACAGAAAGAGTGATTAGTTTAGTCATAGCGAACCTCCAAATATGAATGAAATAGATTATTAAGCAGAACAGTCATTTTTGACTATATGTAGTATTATTGCTACACAACATTCATACCATAAAGCAATATTGATTTTGGGGAAAATAACAGAATTTTAAAATACTCTTTCTCAAAAAGAGGCGGTTCATAATAAGATTTTTGTACTTGAGGCAGATAGAAAAGCTTACGCTAATAAAATGGTTTTGGGGTTGGAAGGGTAATTAATAATTGGGCGACCTAGCAGGTCGCCCGTACATTTATATTTTGTAGGGGCGATTCGCTGAATCGCCCTGGTTG
>JALHTS010000536.1 GCA_022865965.1 Ignavibacteriaceae bacterium | reverse complement strand
CTTGCATAATTAGATTTGCCTGCTCACGTTCCTGACTTCCAGAGGATTTAATAAATTCATAAAATCCGTTTATATACATATTCAATCGTTTCCATAGATTTATACTAATTATTGCAACAGGACCAAAACTGGAATATTCTGTATCAAGCTTTCGGTTGAGTTTGTCAAAATTGTAAGTATTGAGAGAAAAATACCTGATTCCAGCAGAAAAGGACGAACGGTTAAGGTACAGTATAATTCGAGGTTCAATATAGATTTCCTGTAGAAATCTTGTTGGTCTGGATGTAAAGTTGCTCCAGCTTAAATCACCTTGTTCAGAAAGTTTAAGCGAACCAAAGCCAAATAGCGATATACGGTCTGTTAATCTGATTGTAGTTGAATCAACTGCAGTCATTTGCCTGAATGTGAAACTCTGAAAGTTTGATGTAATATCTTCAAAATCATATACCGAGTAATTTGCCGAAACTTCAAAGCTGTTGTAAGATAATAAATTTAGACCGTTATAATCGCCGCCGGCTTTAAATCTTATAATTCTGTTTACATTATTATTTGAACTTCTGCCTGCAAAAATATAAACAATATGGCTGTAAGTTCCTTCTGCATTTAAATAAGCCTCGAAGTATGGATTTAGGAATCTTGAATAGCGTAATCTTACAATTGAAAGTATTTCATCGCGGTCATCATCATTATTATCGCTTGGTGTATCATATTTCAATTTACTCTGATAATAACTAATGGTTAGCTTATCTTTTTCAGACATTTTCAGATCACCAAAAAAAGTTAGGGACATTCTTCCCGAATTATTGTTTTTTTGACCTTCAATTTCTGAACGCTGTTCAAAAAAACTTTCATCAACACCGGTAAATGGTTTTGTAATATTTTTTTCATCTCTTTCCGCAAATGTCAATCGGAGCTGTCCATCAAATAACTTTGAAGTGTATTTTGTTATTGTTTCAAAATCAAGTTTAAGCTCTTCAATTTTTGTATCGAATATTGAAGAAGTAGTTAAATCGGAATTTTTATATCTCGTATCTCTGTCAACAGTTCTCATACTAATTCTGCCGGTAAAATTCAGCGATATAACGTCAAAAATTTTATCGTATAAAAGTCTGTCTTGTAGCGAATATATTGTTTCAGTTCTGCTCTGAATGTTATTTTCTATTCCAAATTTAACTTGAGTTAGCGAGTCAGTTTGAAAGTAAAAATCTTTTCTGCTTTGGGTAAACAAAAAGTTAATTGTGTTTGATATATTTTGTTCAAAAAAATTAGCAGCAGTAAGTTGAAAATATCTTATAAGATTTCGTCTTGGCGTTATATCTTCATTTCGGAAACGTAACTCCGAGTTTAATCGAAAATCGGAGAGTAAAAGATTTCTTGCAACTCCTTCCAAACCATATACGAAGCCGTAATCATTCTCACCAACCTGACTGTTGCTGGAATAACCGCCGAAAGGGGAAAATAAAATGTTCTTGTATGGTTCAATCTCGCTAAATAGTGTAGCAAATGATACAGAAGCCTGATTTATTTCAATATTCCTGTTATCTGCAAGCACTGTGCTGCTTCCGAGGATACCGAGTTTTACTTCATTGGAGTATTTGTAGGCTGTTCTAAAATTGAGTT
>JALHTS010000535.1 GCA_022865965.1 Ignavibacteriaceae bacterium | reverse complement strand
TGTTGTATCCACTCGCTTAATTCCGTTTTCAGAAATTTCATTCCAGTAGTTTGGATTTTTTTTGCACTGCTCTAAAAATGTTAAAATTATTTTCTGACTTTCTTTTTCTTCAATTGGATCGATTAAAAATCCAGATTTTTTATTCTGAATTATTTCCAAGGGTCCTCCATAGAGTGTTGCAAAAGTTGGAAGACCGGAACGCATAGATTCAATAACAGTTAAACCGAATCCTTCAAATAATCCGCACTGAACAAAAATTCCTTTTCTATCTGCAACCACTCTATAAACTTCACCGGATTTATCTTTACGTAAAAGTTTTCCAATCCATCGAATTTTTTTATGGAGTTTATACTTCTCTATAAGATTATGCATAACATTTATCTGAGCTTTTTCTTCAATATCTGTTGAATCATCAGCATTAATCTTTCCTGCAATTAAAATTAGATTTGCTTGTTCATTAATTTTTGAATTTTCACCAAACCATTTAACAAGAGCAGTTATATTTTTTATCTTATCTAGCCTACCCATCGTAAAAATGGGCGTTCTTTCAGGATGTTCAAGTTTACCAATCGTTTTGGAATCATCAATGTTTTCAAATAAAAGTGCATTAAGTTCTTTTTGTATTCCTGCAAATCGTGACTCTTTTTCAGTGTATGGAAAAAATATTTTTTTATTAACGCCCGGTGATACAATGTTAAACTTTGGATGAAATAAATTTATTCCGCCGGTTACACGATATAATCCCGGCATAGAAAAATTTAAGTAAGATTCATATTGCCCGATGACTTCATCCGTTCCTGCAATTTCCTGGTATGAAGATGTAAGAATAAAATTAGCCGAATTCATTGCAATTAGATCAGCAGTAAACTGAACAGAGAAATGATAATCATCATCCATCTTATCCCAATACAACCCGCTGAACAAATATTTACATTTTTCAAGAGCGTGAGCAATGTTGCACTGAGTGACTTTGAATTTTCTTGAAAGTAAAGTGGCAACCATGTTTCCATCAGAATAATTTCCAATAACCAAATCTGGTCTTTCACCAAACTCAGCAAGAAGTTCACGATATGAATCCTCTGCAAAGTCTTCCAAATATGGCCACATTTCAAAACGTGAAATCCAGTTATCAGTTACTTTTTTATTTCCATCTCTAAAAGGAACTCTTAAAATGTATGTGTTCTTTGTATCAAAAACTTTTTCAAGTCTTTTATTACAGGTCGTGCCTTCTGCATTAGGAATTAATCTAGTAAGAATTAATATTTTAGGATCTGCATTTACACCTGAGCTCTTAATGGAATTCATTACTTCCTGCTCCAAAGCTTTAACCTGATCCAAAATGTAAACTACCTGTCCACCCGTATCTGGTTTTCCAAGGACTCCCTGCTGTCCAAAATATCCGTGAGGAGAAACGGCAACGATATTAAATATCATTGGGATTTTTGATAGAAAACCTTTTAACAATTCATGATCTGGTGCCTGCATTAGTTCTCTTAATTGTTCAAGAGTTTCAATAATTAATCCGGCAGTATTTCCCAGCCCTGGTTCAAAACCAATTTCCTGCAATTTGTTTTTAAATTTTGAAAATGGTTCGCTTTCTTTTTTATCTTTTAGAAAAGTCAAAGCTTTATCAATTCTTCGTATAAGTTCATCGTGACTACTAATTCTATCGTTTAAAATTAATTGCTGTGCTTTATACTTATGCACAAATAGAAAATCAAATAAAGCTTTTCTAAGGTTTTCAGGCTCAGTAAACATTTTGCTTGATAAATATCTGTTAAGATATTCAAAACCTTTTCCAATACTTTTATGATCACTTACGCTCGGAAATTTTCTGTAAAATGTTTCAAAGTTTATAGTAAGTTGATTGTTGTCCAGATCTGGTCTTACATATTTTTCTTTTGCAATCTGATATTCTTTTGGTGTAATCTTTTCATAAATAAATTCCTCAACATTAAATAAGTAATTATCAGATCGTCCAATAACTTCACGTATTTCTATATATACAACATTACCTAATGTAACTGATTCTGAAATGTGTTTTAAAATAAATGAGAGCACTTCATAATTACTGCTCTTCCCACTTTTTTTGAATGCTTCTAAAAATTTTATATGATTTCCTTTTACACAAAGCTTCTCATTTGCTGATACGACTTTATTAAGGTAGCTAAAAAAATCAGTTTTATTATCTTTAATCAACTCTATTATGGATTTAAATTGCATCTCTGTTCCTTTCCTGATTCATAAAATTATAATGATTTATTCCGTCCGATATTCCTGCTGCAAATCTTTTATCTGAAAAATATATTCTTCGTGATCCTTTCAACTCTTCTAATTCTGGACTATAATTTGCAACAACAACACCAAGTAAATCACCTTTAAGCATCTCCATGTCATTGCCTGAATCACCTGCAACAAGAATTTTTTCAAAAGGTATATTCCATCTATAGGCAAGATATCTTATAGCTTTTCCTTTTGAGGCTCTGTACGGTAGTATGTCAAGAAATTGTCCGTGACTAAAAATTAGATTACATTTAATTTTATTTTTGAGCAGAAGCTCTCTTACTTTATTTAGATTTTTTGAATTGTCATTGGTATAATAACTTATTTTAAATTTTCTCTGATTTTGTTTTTCCTGGTACTTCAGAAAACTAAACTTTGTGAGAAGTTCAACAATTTTATCCTTCTGCCATTGATGTGATATATGTGCATCCCAGCCTTTTGAATAAATTAATTCATCCTTATAGTTGTAATAAATTTCTGATCCCACGGAGGTAATAAAAAAGTCTGGTACGGAAATATTATTTTTCTTTATTATTTCTACTGCTGATTCGATAACTCTACCAGTTGCAACACCAAATCCAATTTTAGGTGACATATTCTTAATTGTTTTCTTAAAATCATTCAAAGCAAGATCATCTCCAATCAAAGTATAATCTATATCTGTAACAATTAATTTTTCCATATCAAGCAATTTTCTTCCAGTTTCTGCAAATGTATTCTGAACCTTAGATTGTGCTTTTAGAATTTTATCGACTTCAAATAAATATTTTTCCGTATGAGCTTTCCACGAATAAAACTTTTTAACATTCTTAATTCCATTCTCAGAATATTCGTTCCAGAGTTTATTATTATCTAAAATCCGATTAAGAGCGATCGAAATATTTTTATGTTCTGATACATCAACTGTAATCCCGTTTTTACAATTAGCAATTATATCTCTCGGTCCTCCATCTTTAGTGGTAACTACCGGGACACCGGAAGCAGCCGCTTCTATCAGAGTTAAACCGAAAGTTTCTGAAAGTGCTGCATTAACAAAAACACCACCTGTTTTTGCAGCCATCCTGTAAAGT
>JALHTS010000534.1 GCA_022865965.1 Ignavibacteriaceae bacterium | reverse complement strand
GATGGTGAACCGGTTAATCTTGTATTCCTTCTTGTCGGTAAAGACAATTTAGTAAGCACTCATATAAAGTTATTAAGCAGAATTTCCAGGTTAATGAATAAGGAAGATTTAAGGCAGAGACTTATCGAAGCAAATAGTACAGAAGAAATAATTCATCTTTTTATTGAAGAAGAAAAAAACTTCAGCGATGTTTAATCATAAAAATCACACTAATTTCAATATTATTTAATTATGATAAAAGCAGTAACAGGAACGAAGGATATATTGCCATCAGAAATTAACAGATGGTATTATTTGGAAAACATTATTAAAGAAGTTTTTTCAGTTTTCAATTACAAGGAAATCAGAACACCGATCTTTGAAGAGACATCTTTGTTTGCAAGAGGAATTGGAGAGGAAACAGATATTGTAAGTAAAGAAATGTACACGTTTTCAGATCGTAGTGAGACAAGTCTTACTCTTAAACCTGAAATGACTGCTGGAGTTGTTCGTGCTTATATTGAACATTCACTTGGGACACTTCAACCGTTAACTAAATTATTTTACATCTCTCCAATGTTTCGTCAGGAAAGACCTCAAGCTGGAAGATTCCGGCAGTTTCATCAATTCGGTGCAGAGGCAATTGGAAGCACTTCACCTTTGCTTGATGCTGAAATTATTCAAATGTCGTATCATATTCTAAAGCAGCTTGGATTAAAAGATCTTACAGTAAAAATTAATTCTCTTGGTGTTCCGGTGTCCAGAGAAAATTATAAAAAGATACTGAAAGAATTTTTGCAGGATAAAAAGAATAAGCTTTCCGAAGATAGCAGGAAAAGATTTGACACTAATATTTTAAGAATATTTGACAGCAAAGTAGAATCAGATCAAAATATTTTAAAAGATGCACCATTGTTGATTAACTATCTCGATGAAGAAAGCAAAAACGATTTTGAAGTTGTGAAAGAATTTCTAATCAGAATTGGAATACCATTTGAAATTGATGCAGCATTAGTAAGGGGACTCGATTATTATACAAAAACAACTTTTGAAATTATTAGTAAGAAAGTCGGTTCACAAAGTGCGCTATGCGGTGGCGGAAGATATGATTTGCTGATTGAAGAGCTTGGCGGAAAACCAACACCCGGAGTTGGAGTTGCCGCCGGTATGGAAAGAATTCTTCTCGCCTGTGAAAATGAGAACAGCTTTTCAACTCCTGATCAGTTCATTGATGTTTACATTGTTAGAATTGATAAAGAATTAGAGTTGGAAGTTTCTGAAATTGCTTCTAGGTTAAGAAGAAAGAATTTGATTGTTGATTGCGATTATCTGTCCAGAAGTGTAAAAGCCCAAATGCGTGAAGCTAATAAACTGAATGCAAAATTTGTGTTGATAATGGGCGGTGACGAATATAAGAATGGTGATGTACAGCTTAAAAACATGTCCGATGGCGAGCAGAAAACAATAAAGACCGAAAAAATTGTTGAGATCATTCTGGCTGCAAAAGAACAATCGCATAAGTAAAATTATGAAATGATTCTATGAACCTGATTATTGGACGCAAACCAGTTCTTGAAGCAATAAACTCAAATGATAAAATTGAACAGGTTTATATTTTATATGGTCAGCAAGGCGGAATAATTAATGCAATTACTATTGCAGCAAAGAAAAAGGGAATTAAAGTAAATCAAATTCCGCTTAAAAGATTTTCTGAATTAT
>JALHTS010000533.1 GCA_022865965.1 Ignavibacteriaceae bacterium | reverse complement strand
TATTTCTTTTCTTAATTTATCTTTTTAAGTAGCTTTGCCACCAATGACCATTATTATTTACAAAAACATTATGTAATCCTATGAAAAATTATTTTCTATTCGTTTTTCTGTTCGCTGCACTTTCTTTCAACTCGGTTGGTTTTGCTCAGGAGCAGAAACAAATTTCAGAAACGAACTCGGATGTTCCTGAACTATTTTCTTTTCATAATGTGATCTATCCAATTTGGCATACAGCCTTTCCTAATAAAGATATTGAAATGCTTAAAGGATATGTTGATGAAGTCAATTCCGGAGCACAAAAAATATTTGGAGTTGAACTTCCCGGAATTCTAAGAGATAAAGAAGGTAAATGGAAAGAAGGAGTTGAAAAACTTCGTACAACTGTTGAAAAATATAATAAAGCTGCTGAGGGTGATAATGATAAAGAAATGCTGGATGCAGCAGAAGCACTTCACGCTGATTATGAAATGCTGGTCAGGATAATAAGACCAATGTCGAAAGAAATTGATAATTATCATCAAACACTTTATATGATTTATCATTACTACTATCCTGAAAAAGATTATGAAAAACTGAAAGAAGCATCCCTTGAATTGTTTGCTAAAGCTGAAATACTAAAAACGGCTGATGTACCAAGAAAAGCAACAAACAAGAAAGATGAATACATAAATGCTGTTAATAATCTTTTTGAAGCGACAGGAATATTAAAGTTGGCTGCTGAAAATAATAAGCTGGAAAATATTGATGACCTGGTTGAAGCAGTTCATACGAAGTATCAAAGCCTTGAACATATTTTTTGATTGAAGTTATACAATAGGTGAAGCCGGATTCTTTCCGGCTTTCTCTTTTCTACTTTACTATTTTCGAAACTTCTTTGAACTCCGGGGTACCGCAAACTTCAAGCAATTCAAATAAAATTGATTCAGTTGTTGTAATTTCTGCTCCAAGAGTAAGCATTCTTTGAAGAGCTGTTGTGTAATCAATTTCTTTTCTTGATGAAACGGCATCTGCTGCTAAATTAACCTGGAAGTTATTCGCTATTAAGTCTAGCACTGTTTGCTGAACACAAACGTGCGATTCAACTCCGCATACAACAATTTGTGATAATTTCTTTTTATGAAGTTCATCAAACAAATCTTCTGCACCCGAGCAGCTAAAGCTCATCTTTTGAATTGCAGAATATCCTTCAAGTTCGTCAAGAACTTTTTTTGAAGTTGGTCCTAATCCTTTTGGATATTGTTCTGTAAAATAGATAGGAAGTTGAAGAATCTTAAATCCTTTAATCAGTTTAATGGTGTTTTCCAAAACCATTTCATAATTTTTGATCACAGGAAGAATTCGTTCCTGCAAATCAATTATAAGTAAAGCAGTCGTTTCTTTTTTAAGTATAATTGGATTTCGTTTCATTGCAGTCTTTTAGGTTTTTATTCTCTTTGACTCGAACCTACCTTCGGTAGGCAGGCCTGAACTTAACCTTTAATAAATCTCATCCATCCCATATTTACCACAAGAGTACATCATTAAAATAGAGGCAAGATCGATCAGGGCTTTTTTCTGTTCATCGGCGTGAATAACAAGGTCATAAACTTCTGCCATAAACTGAAAGTTGTTTAGAATTTTTTTCAATTCTCTCAGAGTTGGAGTTCCATGC
>JALHTS010000532.1 GCA_022865965.1 Ignavibacteriaceae bacterium | reverse complement strand
TTTTCCAAATGCAAGAATGCAGTTGTAAGTCCCTTTTAACACGATATTAATAATTATGTCAAAAGCTTTATTGGAAAGTCTTTCGGTAGGGCTGATAAAATTTCCTGCAGCATTATTTACCAAGCCGTCAACCTTCCCAAATTTATCGAGAGATGCTTTTAATAATTCTTCCACTTGTTTGTAATCGGACACATCGCATTGAAAAGGAAATACTTCGTTGTTTGTAATATTAGAAATTTCTTCGGCTGTTTTTTCAAGAACATCTATTTTACGACTTGTTATTACCAGTTTAGCTCCAAGCTCCGAAAAATATTTTCCCATCGCTTTACCAAGTCCAGTCCCACCGCCAGTAATAATTATTACTTTCCCTTCGAGTGAGCCTTCTTTAAGCATTGGGGAAATATAGTTTTGTTCAGACATAATTTTTTCTTTTATTCGTTTTTGTATTTATGTATTAGCGAACTTGTTTTGCCATTTGATTTATTTCTATACTACAAAGATCGCAACCATTGCGAAGAAGTCCTCGACTGAGAAATCTTTTACTTTCTTAACAAAAAGATTTCTCTCCCGATTAAAATCGGGATCGAAATGACATCCAAGTACAATGACTACTTTTATTAAAAAATATTAAAAACAATAGCCGTTTGCTTCAATTAATCTATCAGCAATATTTCGTCTCAATTTAGTAGTGTTTACAAGACCGAACTTTGTAAATCGTTTCAATCCGAGTGTTAATAATTTCAATTCATCACCTTCAGCAAATGAAGAAATGGCGTGCTTGCCATAAAGATTAATTCTTTCAAGTGAATCACTTACATATGCTTGCGTCATTTCAATATATGGCTGAAGTTCAGATTCATTTTTCATCGTTGCTAATTTCTGTGTTCTTAGGATTGCAGATTCTGAAGTGTAAACTTCAATTAACATATCAGTTAAATCCATAATTACTTCTTGTTCATCGGCTAACTTCTGCATAAACTTTTGCACAGCCATACCGGCAGTCATTAATATTGCTTTCTTTGCATTTCTAATTGCCTGTAATTCCACAGCAAGAACACCCGTTGGTGCTTCACCAAATTCAGGGACACTCATGAGATCTTTTTGTATTGCCATTGCAGGCCCCATCAAATTTAATCTCCCTTTCATCGATCGTTTGACAAGCATATCGACAGTAAGCAAGCGATTAATTTCATTTGTCCCTTCAAAAATTCTATTAATTCTAGAATCTCGATAACCACGTGCAGCGGGATATTCTTCAGAGTAACCATAACCGCCGTGCACCTGCACAGTTTCATCAACAACGTAATCTAAAACTTCAGATCCAAATACCTTAAGCATTGCGGCTTCGATTGCATATTCTTCAGCAGCTCCAATCATAGATTCACTGTAGCTTTTTCCACTTTCAAGCAGTTCGTGTTCTTTATCATTTATTAAACCACTTGTACGCATTGTTGCTGATTCAGAAACAAAAATTCTAATTGCTTGTTCTGCCAATTTATATTTAATTGCTCCAAAGCTTGCAATTGTCTTACCGAATTGTTTACGCTCATTAGCATATTGAACTGAGATGGATGCATATTTTTTTGCTCCACCTGTTGTCATTGCACATAATTTGAAACGACCAACATTCAAAACATTGAAAGCGATGTAATGTCCTTTACCGATTTCGCCGAGAATATTTTCTTTCGGAACTTTTACGTTATCCAAAAACAAAGCTCGCGTAGATGAACCTTTAATTCCCAATTTATTTTCTTCCTGACCGCTTGTAAATCCGGGAGAATTTGTATCAATAATAAAGCATGTAAATTTATCGGTGTCAACTTTAGCAAATGTGATTAGAATATCGGCAAATCCACCATTCGTAATCCACATTTTTTGTCCATTAAGAATATAATGATTTCCATCTTCTGTAAGTACCGCAGTTGCTTTTGCCGAAAGCGCATCTGAACCGGAAGTCGGTTCCGTTAAGCAATAGGCAGATTTCAACTCACCGGATGCAAGTTTGGGAAGATATTTGGTTTTCTGTTCAGGTGTGCCATAGTACAGAATCGGAAGTGTACCGATTCCAGTATGTGCTGCAAAAGAAACACCAAAAGAATAACTTGTTCCTAATTCCATTGCAAGAAAAGTGTTTGTATTAAAGTCGCCGCCAAGTCCTCCGTATTCTTCAGGAATGGAGGTACCAAGTAATCCCAGTTCACCAGCTTTATTTAATAATGAAACTGTTAAGCCAGGTTCTTGTTTATCTATGGCATCCAGTTTTGGCCAAATTTCATTTTTTACAAATTCCCCTGCAGTTTCAACCATCATTTTTTGTTCTTCATTAATTTCTTCAGGGACGAAGACACTTTGCGGATCACTTTCTTTAATTAAAAATTCTCCGCCGAGTAAAACTTTTTTTGTTGTTTCTTCTGACATAATTATTTCCTTTAATAAATTATATTTTTTTCCATTTAATTCAACAATTCAAAAATTCAAAAATTCCGGCAACGCCCTGTCCTCCGCCAACACATGCCGTAACCATTCCATATTTTTTCTTTCGCCTTTTTAGTTCATTAAGAATTTGAACTGTTAATTTTCCACCGGTACAGCCAAGCGGATGACCTAAGGCAACTGCACCACCGTTTACATTTACAATTTCCTCATTCAATCCGAGTTCTCGAATTACAGTTAAAGATTGGACTGCAAATGCTTCGTTCAATTCAATCAAATCTATGTCATTCAACGTCAGCCCGGCTTTTTTTAATGCTTTGGGAACTGCGGCAACCGGTCCAACCCCCATTACGCGAGGATCAACACCAGCGACGGAGTAAGAAATCAATCTTGCAATCGGTTTTAATTTTAGTTCTTTTACCATTTCACCAGACATAACAAGTACGAATGCTGCTCCATCGGATGTTTGTGATGAATTACCCGCAGTAACAGTTCCCTTATCTGCAAAAACAGGTCTTAATTTTGCTAGTGCTTCTAATGTTGTATCGGCTCTTGGTCCTTCATCTGTATCTACTATAAACTTTTTAGTTTTCTTTTTATCCCCCTCAACATAAACTTGCTCAACTTCAATCGGGACAATCTGATCTTTGAAGAAACCTTTGTTTATTGCATTAACAGCTTTTTGATGTGAATTGTAAGAAAACAAATCCTGATCTTCGCGAGAGATTTTAAAATCCTTCGCAAGTTCCTCCGCTGTAAGTCCCATTCCCAAATAATAATTGGGATTATTTTTTGCAATTGTATAATTGGGTGCAAGTTTCCAACCAGTCATTGGAACAAGCGACATTGATTCAACTCCGCCTGCAATTATGCAATCCATCATTCCCGATTGGATGCGTGAAAATGCAGTAGCAATTGTGTCAATTCCTGATCCACAAAATCTATTTACAGTTGAACCCGGAATTTCAATTGGGAGTGATAAAAGTGAAATCATTCTTCCAACCTGTAAACCTTGCTCAGCTTCAGGAAAAGCGTTACCAACAATAACATCATCAATACGATGAGGATCAAGTTGTGGAACAGCTTTCATTAAGTGCTTTATCACGTCTGCGCCTAAATCGTCCGGGCGGTAAAAACGGAACCCGCCTTTTTTTGCTTTACCAATAGCGGAACGATAACCGGCGACAATATATGCTTCTCTCATAATTATTCTTCTTATTTTATTTTAAAATTCATTATTTATTAATTTCTCAACGGTTTACCGGTTGTTAAAATGCTTTGAATTCTTTCCATAGTTTTCTTTTCAGCAATCAGGCTTAAGAAAGCTTCTCGTTCCAAATCCAGTAAATACTGTTCTGAAACCAAAGAACCTTCAGAAAGATCACCGCCGCACATAATGTATGCAAGCTTTTCTGCAATTTTTTGATCGTGCTCTGATATATAATTTCCTAATCTAAAAGAGTGAATACCTAATAACAGAGTTGCAAGGGCAGTTCGTCCCAATACTTTAATATCAGTTCTTGGAATTGGTTTTGTATATCCTTTATCTGCCAGCAGGATTGCGTATTTTTTTGCATCAGAGATAACACGATTTGGATTAACAGAATATGAATCGAATCCTCGTCTAAATATTCCCATATCAAAAGCTTCTTCGGCAGAGGTTGCTACTTTTGCTGTTGCTATGTTCATGAATCTTTTTTGTAGTTCAGGTAATTCAATTCCGCCTTCTGCGTATGAATCAGAGGCTCGCAAAGTCATTTCTTTTGTGCCGCCACCTGCAGGAATAATTCCCACACCAACTTCAACCAAACCAATATATGTTTCAGCCGAAGCATTAACTTTATCGGAATGCAAACAAATCTCGCAGCCACCGCCAAGTACTAAAGAATGTGGAGCAACTACCACTGGAATATTTGAATAACGAACGTGCATTGTTGCTTTTTGAAACTGCCTGACTGCTACATCTATTTCATCATATTCTTGCTCGGTTGCAAGCATAAGCATCATTGCTAAATTTGCACCTGCAGAAAAATGCTCTCCATTATTACCAATAACCAAACCTTTAAAATCTTTTTCAGCAATTTCTATTGATTTGTTAATTGCTTCTAATATTTCCGAACCGATTGAATTCATTTTTGTTTGAAATTCAAGATTGACAATTCCATCTCCAATATCGTGAAGTGTTGCGCCTGAATTTTTCCAAACCGGTTCGTTGCTTCTAAAGTTATCTAGAATAATAAAATCACTTTTACCTGGAATTTCTTTGTAGGAGTTGGATGGAATATCGTAATATTTTTTCTTACCATTTTCAGATTTATAAAAAGAAGTAATTCCACCTTCTAACATTTTCAAAACCCAGTCAGCGGGTTTTTTATTAGCGGCTGTCATTTGTTCAACAATTTTCTTTATACCCAAAGCATCCCAAACTTCGAATGGTCCAAATTCCCAGCCGAAACCTGCCCGCATAGCATCATCAACCTTGTAAAACTCATCCGAAATTTCAGGAATTCTATTTGAGGCATATTGGAAAATGTAAAAGTTAAGTGACCGTAAAAAATCTGCAGCTTTATCTTTGCCGCTATGCAAGGCTTTTAATCTATCTTTAAGATTATCAATTGGCTTTGCTACAGTAACTGACGCCATATTAGATTTAGGACTTGGCTTATAATCAAAAGTGCCGGGATCAAGTTCAAGAATTACTTTTTCTCCTTTTTCATCTTTTGATTTTTTATAAAAGCCCTGCTTTGTTTTATCACCTAACCAATTTTTCTCAACAAGTTTGTTCACATAATCAGGGATTGCAAAAAGTTCTCTTGCTTCATCAATCGGACAGTCTTTATAAACATTGTTTGCAACTTTAACAAGAGTATCAATTCCAACAACATCAGCAGTTCTAAATGTTGCAGACTTAGGTTTACCGGTTAGTGGTCCTGTAAGAGTATCAATTTCTTTTATACTCAATCCCAATTCATCTTTTAGTTTGAAAACAGCCATAATGCTAAACACTCCAATACGGTTAGCAATAAAAGCCGGTGTATCTTTGCAAAGCACAGGTGTTTTACCCAAAAATAAATCACCATACCACATCAAGAAATCAATTACATCCTTACTTGTTTTTGGTGTTGGAATAATTTCTAACAGCTGCAGATAGCGCGGTGGATTGAAGAAGTGAACACCACAAAAATTCTGCTGAAAGTCTTCACTTCTTCCCTCAATCATTAAATGAATAGGAATTCCGGAAGTGTTTGTTGTAACCAGAGTACCGGGCTTTCGAAACTTTTCAACATTATCAAAAACTTTCTTTTTGATTTCCAAATTTTCTATCACCACTTCGATAACCCAATCTACATTTGAAAGCCAACTCATATTATCTTCAAAATTTCCAGTAGAAATCCTTGAAGCAAAATCAGTCCGATAAATTGGTGATGGTTTGGCTTTTAGAACACTTTGCAGATTTTCGTTTGCTGTTCTATTTCGAACAGCCGGGTCCTGTAACGAAAGACCTTTTTTCTTTTCGGAATCATTCAATTCCTTTGGTACTATATCCAGCAAATAGACTTTGCATCCAATGTTTGCAAAATGAGCTGCGATGCGCGAGCCCATTACGCCGGAACCAAGTACTGCAACTTCATTAATTTTTCTTTTCATAATGCTTTTCATTTAATTTGTTTTTAGTGGTTCTGAATAAATTTTTTCAATTAATTTTTCGTAATTCTTCATTATTACTTTTCGTTTGAGTTTTAATGTTGGAGTTAGCTCACCTGATTCAACCGTCCAATCCTTTTCAAGTAATTCAATTTTTTTTATTTGTTCAATGTGACTGAATCGCTTATTGTAATGCAGAATTTCTTTCCATATTCTTTCCTTAACAGCTTCACTGATAGTTGACCCTTTATCAATATATTCTTTAACACTTTTCTTATCGCACCATTGTTTTATAAAGTCAAATTCAGGGACAATAAGAGCGGCACAGAATTTTTCATTTTCACCTATCACAATAATATTTCTTATAAAAAGTGATTCTTTCATTTTGTTTTCGATTGGAAGAGGGGCAATAAACTTACCGCCAGAAGTTTTAAAGATTTCTTTTAATCTATCAGTAATCTTTAAGTACTTATCATTAACCATAACCCCGATATCACCCGTATGAAACCAACCCTCTTCATCAATTGAGGCTTTTGTAGCTTCCGGTTTGTTGTAATAACCCAGCATCACATTAGGCCCCTTTGTCAGTATTTCACCTGTATCAGCAATTTTTATTTGCACATCCGGAATTGGTGTACCTACAGTTCCAATGTAAAAATCTTCAAAACGATTGCAAGTAATTACCGGTGATGTTTCAGTAAGACCGTAACCTTCTACAACATTAACACCTGCTGCTGTAAAAATACGACCAAGCCTTGGTTGCAATGCCGCAGCACCACTTATAATTCCTTTTACTTCGCCACCTAGGGCTTCTAACCATTTTGAAAAAACAATTTTCCGTGCAACTGAAAGTCTTATATTATAAAAGAAATTTGTTTTACCTTGTGGAGGATAATGATTGGCTAAGTTTACTGCCCAACCAAAGATTGCCCTCTTCGGTTGTTTAAGCTCTCTCCCCTTTCCCATAATTTTATCATAAATTTTTTCAAGTAGTCGTGGCACGGTAGTAAAATAGTTTGGTTTTACTTCTTTAAGATTCTCGCCAACTTTATCAATGCTTTCTGCATAATAAATTCCAGATCCAATTTTCATATAATAATAAACTGATGTCCGTTCAAAAATGTGGCATATAGGAAGAAAGCTAATAGCACGATGAGAATTATTTGTTGGCATTATCTGGCTAATTGAATTTACATTACTCAAGATATTATTGTGGGAAAGCATAACTCCTTTTGGTGTGCCGGTAGTTCCTGAAGTGTAAATTATGGTTGCTAAATCATTTGACTTGACGTTGTCTCTGTTTTGATTAAGTCTTTCTCTAATTGATTCATCAGCGAGTTCTAAAATTTCTTTCCAATGTTTTTTACCTTCTAGTTTATCAAATGTGTAAATATCTATCAACGATTTAGTTTTATGTTTTATTGAACTGATTTTTTGGAACAAGTCCATATCAGAGACAAAAACATATTTAACTTCGGCATCGTTAAAAATATATTCATATTCTTCAACACTTATATTTGGATAGATGGGAACATCAACACAACCTATTTGCAAAATTCCAAGATCCACAAAATTCCATTCGGTTCTATTTGGAGAAATTATAGCTAACTTATCTCCAGGATTAACGCCTAACTTTAATAATCCTAAACTAAAATTATCAATAATGGA
>JALHTS010000531.1 GCA_022865965.1 Ignavibacteriaceae bacterium | reverse complement strand
GGTCTCATTACCATGGACAAATACGCGCTGGGAAGAATGTCTTGTAATCCTGCAATTGGCGGAACTGCAAAAGGTCATTTAGTCCGCGAAATTGATGCTCTTGGTGGAATTATGGGACAAATTGCGGATCGAACGGGAATTCAATTCAGAATGTTAAATCGTTCTAAGGGTCCGGCTGTTTGGTCTTCCCGTTGTCAATCCGATAGAGAATTATATTCTAAGGAAGCATATCGTGTAATCGCATCTACAGGGAATATTGAAATTGTTGAGGCATCGGCAACTGAAATTCTAGCTGATAATGGGAAAGTTATAGGTATACGAACTGCGAGTGGGGAAGAAATTCTTTGCAAAACATTGATTCTATCATCGGGAACTTTTTTAAATGCTTTAATGCATACCGGGTTAAACAAAACCAGCGGTGGAAGATTCGGTGAGCCGCCTGCAACCGGAATAACCGAGTCACTAGCTAAACTTGGATTTGAATACGGAAGACTAAAAACTGGAACTCCACCACGCCTGAAAAAGGATTCTATCAATTGGGATATTCTAGAAGAACAGCCCGGAGATGAAAACCCACAGCCATTTTCTCATCAAACAGATCTTTCTCAGTTTCCTTTTCTTCCTCAAGTAAGTTGCCACATCACTTATACTGATAAGACGGTGCACAAAATCTTAGAGAAAGGATTTGCAGAATCACCTTTGTTTACAGGCGTGATAAAGGGTGTCGGTCCTCGCTATTGTCCCTCGATTGAAGATAAGATTGTTCGCTTTACGGATAAAGATCACCACCAGCTATTTCTTGAACCGGAAGGTTTAGATTCTGATCAGATTTATCTTAATGGATTTTCATCTTCTTTAGCTGCCGAAATTCAAATTGAAGCTCTTCATAAAATTGTAGGATTAGAAGAAGTTGAAATGATTCGCCCCGCTTATGCTGTTGAATATGATTTCTTTCCGCCGCACCAAGTTGATTTAACATTAGAAACGAAATTAATTAAAGGATTATACTTCGCCGGGCAAATAAATGGCACATCCGGCTATGAAGAAGCTGCCGCACAGGGATTGGTTGCAGGTATAAATGCCGCACTAAAAATTCAAGGCAAACCGGAATTTGTGCTAAAGAGAAGCGAAGCATATATCGGAGTTTTGATCGATGATCTTGTTAATAAATCAACCGATGAACCATATCGAATGTTTACATCACGTGCCGAACATAGATTACTTCTGCGGCAAGATAATGCTGATAGAAGATTAATGAAATATGGTTTTGAGTTTGGTTTGATTAGTTCAGCATTAGTGAATACGGTGAGTAGCAGGGAAGAATTAATTAACAAAAGTATTCAGTTCTGTAGCAATACAAAACTTCATGCCAGAGATATCAATGTGTTTTTGAAATCAATCGGATCTTCACAAATTGATTCAACAGAAACAATCTCAAGGCTTTGTAAGCGGCCGGAACTAAATCTTCAACAGATTTTATCTTTGAATGGATATGTAGATAATTTCTTGATACAGAATCTACTTGCAGATCCGTTAGCTTTAGAGCAAGTAGAAATTGAATTGAAATATGAGGGTTATATTCAACGTCAACATGAAACCGTTAGTCGGTTTGAAAGATATGAAGAAACCAAGATTCCTTCGACATTGAATTATTTGAACTTAAAACAATTGTCGGCCGAAGGAAGAGAAAAACTTTATAAAGTTAAGCCCCGATCTATAGGGCAAGCATCTCGTATCTCAGGTGTTACACCTTCAGATATTTCTGTTTTATTGGTATATTTGAAAAACTAATTTTTAAGGACTTGCATGCCGTCCTCTAAGCAGGAACTTTACCTTAAAGAACTACAAAACCTTTGTTGGGAAAACGGATTTAACCCTGAGCCGATGCGAACAGAACGGCTCGCCTTCTTTGCACAGCTTGTTGCTGCTAAAAATGAATCAGTAAATCTTATTTCAAGAAGAGATGTTAATTCTATAATTGAAAATCATGTTTTTATCTCCGCATACATTTCTCAATATGTTCCGGATAAAGCAATAAAATTTCTTGATATAGGAACCGGCGGAGGTTTTCCAGGTATTCCGCTTGCAATTATGCGTCCGGATATGCGCGGTGTTCTTGCCGATTCAACAGGGAAGAAAACAGATGCCGTAAAAGAGTTTATTGATAAACTCAAACTCAGCAATGTGGTTGCAGAGAACAACAGGGTTGAAAGTCCTGAGTTTATTGAACAACACAAAGGTTCGTTTGATATTATTGTTAGCCGCGGAACTGTTCCGCTAATTATACTCTTTCGTTATTCACTGCCACTGGTTAAAGACAAAGCATACATAATGGCAATGAAGGGCGGGAATCTGGATGAGGAGTTCAAGAAAGCGGAGATCAAATATAAATCCTTTATAAAGAAGTCAACCATTTATGAACTCCACTACAAACCAACCAACATCCGCAACAAAAAAGGCAAGAGGTTGGTGCTGATTGAATTGAATAAGTAGTGATAATAATCCCCCGATGTATTATTTCCTTAACCCTGGTATTAGGTGAACAGGTTACTGACTTTCGTTATTCTTTTAACATTACATTTTGTCGGATTCGCTCAAACTTCCTCTGAAACCGATAACGACTTTGAGAAATTCTTTAAAGTCGGTGGGGATATTATTACCCAACCCGCAAAATTCACTTCAGAAGATTGGATAAAATTCTCGGCTACTCTTGGTGTAACAGGACTCGCAACTCTAATTGATCTTCATATAAAAGAATTTTCGCAAGCAAATAAAAACAATTTCTCAGATCATCTTTTCTCTATCGACAAATATTATCACATAGAAGGAATGGCTATCAGCATTGCAGTTGTTTACGGCTATGGTGCTTTGAATAATAACGACAAAATGAAAAACCTTGGTTTAAGACTAACTGAAGCCACTGTTTATTCAGGGATATTAGATTTAACCGCAAAAGTTCTTATTGGAAGAAGCAGACCAACCAATGTTGATGACCAATATGTTTTTCAACCATTTAGTTTCTCTTTCGAAAACACTGCATTACCTTCGGGACATACAACTCTGTCCTTTGCATATTCTACAGTAATGGCAAACGAATACAATAATTTTTTCTGGAAATTCGGATGGTATTCACTTGCGGGATTAGTCGGTTATGCAAGAATTTATAATAACCAACATTGGTTTTCTGATGTACTTCTCGGTGCTGCGCTTGGATATTTTGTTGGTGAATTTGTTAATAATCATAAATCAAATCAGAAAAATCCGAATGACGAAACTACTGCTCCACAGCCAGTTATATATTTTAAAATTCCGCTTTAATTATAAATGACAAAAGAAACTTTAACAAATACAATTCTTTCGGTTAACTCTTTCGACAAGATCATAAATAAAGTATCTGCTTCTGTTGAAAAAGATTTCCCTATATACATTAGTCCGCTTTATGGTTGCACAAAAAGTTTCTTTGTAAAAAGATTATTTGAAAAAGAAAAAATAATTCTTGTTCTTGCTCCGTATGAAAAATCTGCTGCCGAATTTAATGTTGAGTTGGATGTTCTCGGGTTATCCAAAGATGTACTTCTAATTGATGAAATAAAACCGGAACTTCTCCAGGAAAAACTTACTGAAATAAATGCTCGTCAAAAATTTATTCTTATATCAACGTATGAAATTCTTTCCTGTTTATTGCCCGATAGAGATAAAGTTGAACAGAAAACAACAAAAATTCAGGTTGGCGGAGATCTATCCTACGATGATTTAGTTAAATACCTGAATCTTCTCATTTATACAAAAGACAAATTTGTTGAGGCTCCGGGATACTATTCACAGCGCGGATCGATCATTGACTTCTGGTCATACAGCGAAAAAAATCCTGTGCGCCTAGAATTCGATGGCGATTTTCTTGAGTCAATAAGATACTTTGATCCGGAAAGTCAGAGATCAATTGATAAAGTTGATTCAGTAACATTAGCTGCACAAATACAACCGGGACTTTTATCAGAAAAACATTCAACAATTTTTGATTATTTAATAAATCCCCTAATTATTGCTTCATCTTATGAATTGAACCAATTAGCGAATGAGCGAATTAATCTTTTTACAGAGGTTGATTTTCAACAGGAAGAGAAACCATTTCGAAATTCAGATGATGAATTAGATGTTCCCGAAATTGACAATATCCAGGCGCCCGTTGAAAAGGAAAAAGATGCTTCTAGTGGTGTCGATTACATAAATAAATTTAAAGTTAAATGGATTATTGAGGAAGAAATTTTATCAAACAATAATCGAATAGAACTTGGTTTCACACCGGCACCAACAATAAATTCTAACTACGAGGTTTTATTTAACACTCTTTCCGGATACACAGCCCAGAGTTTTTCTGTCGTAATAACTGTTGAAAACGAGCTTCAGGAAACTCGTCTTCGTGATTTACTTTCTGAGTATAAAGAAGAACTTGCAGATATGATTCAATCGGGCAAGATTAGAATCGCGACACTAGCCGTCAAAGAAGGCTTCGTTGATAAAAACGATAAACTTCTTATGCTCACTGATTACCAGATATTTAACAAACCATATAGAACAAAAATTTCCGCATCCCGAAAGTTTAAGAGAGCAAAATCAAAGGCATTTTCTTCAATAAAAAAAGGTGATTTTGTAGTTCACGAGGATTATGGAATTGGGAAGTACGTTGGCTTAGAGACGATTAAGATAGGTGAAACCAACCAGGAATCAATGAAGATTCTTTATGCAGAGGGCGGGGTTGTTTATGTAAATCTAAATTATCTTGGATTGGTAAAAAAATATTCTTCAAACGAGAATCTTGCTCCAACACTTTCAACTCTTGGAACCGGTGAGTGGCAAAACAAAAAAGCCAAAACAAAAAAGAAAATAAAGGAAGCTGCCCGAGAACTAATTGAGCTTTATGCGAAACGAAAAGCTTCGAGGGGATTTCAGTTCAGTAATGATACCGTTTGGCAGAAAGAGCTTGAAGCATCCTTCTTTTACGAAGATACTCAAGATCAGGCAAAAGCAACAGATGATGTTAAGCTCGATATGGAAGCTGAAAATCCAATGGATCGGTTAGTTTGCGGCGATGTTGGTTTCGGTAAAACGGAAGTTGCCGTTCGTGCTGCATTTAAAGCAGTGCAGGACGGGAAACAGGCGGCTGTTCTTGTTCCAACTACAATTCTTGCAGAACAGCATTACAATACTTTTTCTGACAGGCTATCGCAATTTCCGGTAAGAGTTGCAGCACTTTCAAGATTTCAAACAAGGAAAGAACAAACTGAAATTGTTAAAAGGCTTGATGAAGGTCAGGTTGATATCCTTATAGGAACCCACAGAATGCTTTCTAAAGATATTCGGTTCAAAGATCTTGGTCTGCTTATAATAGATGAAGAGCATCGCTTCGGTGTAAAATCTAAGGAGAAATTAAAATCATTAAAAGTTAATGTTGATACGCTTACCCTTACAGCAACACCAATTCCAAGAACTTTAAATATGTCTTTACTCGGTGCTCGTGATCTTTCAATAATTGCAACACCACCCCTAAACCGCCAGCCGATTTATACGACAGTTTCAACTTTTGATATTGGCAAAATGAGAGAATGGATTCTAAATGAATTGAAACGCGGCGGGCAGGTTTATGTTGTTCACGACAGAGTTCATTCAATTGACAGACTTGCGGGATACATTCGCAAATACATTCCCGAGGTTAAACTGGCAATTGCGCATGGACAAATGAAACCATCACAGCTTGAAGATGTAATACATGGCTTTCTCAACAAAAAATATGATGTTCTTCTTTCAACAAAAATTATTGAGTCTGGAATTGACATACCAAACGTCAACACAATAATTGTTAATCGTGCTGATAGATTTGGACTTGCAGAGCTTCATCAATTACGTGGGCGTGTTGGAAGATCGGACAGGCAAGCGTATGCATATTTTATTGTTCCCTCAATGAGTGGAATAACAAAGAAAGCTTTGCGACGACTTCAGGCAATTGAAGAGTTTACAGAAATAGGTGCGGGTTTTAATCTTTCTATGCGCGATCTCGAAATCCGTGGTGCAGGAAATTTGCTGGGAACAGAACAAACAGGATTTATAAATGATGTTGGTTTCGATCTTTATGTTAAGATGATTAATCAGGCTGTCGAAGAATTAAAATACCAGGAATTTCAGGAAGTGTTTAAATCGTTACCAAAGCAAAAAGAACGAACCGAACCCACAGTTGATACTTTCTTCGATATTGGTATTCCCGACACCTATGTGCCCGAACAGGCAGAGCGATTAAACTATTACACAGAACTATACTCAATTGAAAATCTGAACGAGATAAGTGAAATTATTGATGAATTAAAGGATCGTTTCGGACCGTTGCCATCTATTGTTCAACGGCTTATTGAAACAGCAAGGCTACGTTTCTATGCTTCGTATGCCTTGTTTGAAAGAATTATTATACAAAGAAAAAATATATTTATTATTCTCCCGCGGGGCGAAAAAGAAGATTATTATAAACATCAATTCATAGTGCTGATGCGTTTTATTATGGATGAACACAAAGATGTTATCAAATTCTCTCAGCAAAAGGAAGTAATGAAACTTTCTATTCCAAATAAATTTGTATCACCTGAAAAAACGATGGACTTTCTAAAAGACTTTTGTGAAAAAGTGGCAGAACTTTTGATAAGAGTATAACGAGCCAAATAAAATAAACTAAAACGGAAGAGAATTGAAAATAAAAGCAATAATAACTGGCGTAACCGGAATGGTTGGTGAAGGCGTTCTGCACGAATGCCTTCTGCATCCTGATATAGAATCAGTATTAGTAGTAAATCGCAAACCGTGCGGAGTAAAACACGAAAAATTAAAAGAAATTATTCATAAAGACTTTTTTGATCTCTCTTTAATTGAAAATCAACTTGCTGGATATAATGCCTGTTACTTTTGTGCTGGTGTTTCATCAATGGGCAAAACAGAAAAAGAGTATAAGTGAATCACTTACGACTTAACATTGAACTTTGCGAACACATTGTTAAAGTCTAATCCCGAAATAACTTTCTGCTATGTTTCCGGAGTTGGAACAGACAGTACAGAAAAAGGCAGAACGATGTGGGCGCGAGTAAAAGGCAAAACAGAAAATGATTTGTTAAAACTTTCATTCAAAGCTGCTTATATGTTCAGACCAGGATATATTCAACCAACTAAAGGTCTGAAGAACGCATATAAAGTTTATAAAATTTTTGCGCCGTTTTATTCAGTTTGGAAAACACTTTTTCCCAAATATGTTGTTACTCTTGAAGAAATTGGTAAAGCAATGATTAATGTTGTGCTGTTTGGTTCTGATAAGAAAATATTGGAATGCGTTGATATTGCCAGAATATCTGAAAGATAAAGTTTAATAGTTTGCTCTATAAAGGATTACTTTCCTTTTTCATCCTTAACCGCCGCAAGAAATTTTTAAAGGCTTGCTTTTTTTTGTTTACAACTCTCCGATAAACAAGCCCAAGTTATTTCTGTTATAGAATACCAATTGTAAAAACAAACGCTTTATCGTTGTAATCATTAAACGTCATAATGTATTCAAAATTCAGAACAACCTGGAAGTTATATGTGTGAAAAAGTCTCAATCCTCCGTTTAGCGTTAGCTCAAACCCATCACCGGTTTTCTCCTCATTAAAAAGAAAATCTTCGTGAGCCACCCAATGAAAGCCAAATGCCCCACCTATATAAGGGCATACATCTGTTTTTGTTATGAGATATTCCCCGTAAACATTCATTGCGAAGCCATGTCGTATTCCCAGCATTAATCCGACAGCATAATCCGGAAGCTCATAGTCAAAATGTAGGTTGAAAATAAAAGATTTGTCCTTGTCATCATCATAACCGCTTTGGGGAAAGAGATAGCCAAATGTTAAACCAAAATTATATCTGGAGGCACGTCTTAAGGATTCGATTGATTCCGTTTCTGTAACGTTTCCAACTTCAACGCTTTCAGCGAAGGGTTTAACATTTACAATACTCTTTGCAACTCTCTTCATAACATTTTCAAGATCTTCCATACTGAGTGCAGTGGTTTGTTCAACAAGCAAATTCTTCCCAGAGGGAATATCAATTAAATAGTATTGTACAATTATTTTTTCTCCAAGTGGATTCATCTTGCAAAAGAATACCTGATCCGTATTTAAATATTTGCCTGCATCCACAGCACACTGAATATCATCGCAGGATTCTTCTCCAATTGCATTTTTAATTTGCTTTTCTGTAAAAAGACTCATTGTGCTTATCTTGGTAATCTCCAACCGCAACATTGATTCCGCTGTTTGAACCGACAGTTGGTCGAGCCCTGATGACGAAAAAGGAAGAATGGCAAGCTTGTCTTGAGCGAATAGAGCTACGGAAGTAAACAACAGAAAGGCAAATATTGATGCGCGCTTCATAACATCACCATTTTTAAATTAATGATACAATAAACTTAAAACCCGAAAGCCATAACTGCAATCGTTAAGAGATAATAATTTGAATATTATGAAAGAGTAATATCATAATCCACAACTCGTCTTTCATATCGCACTTCACTTAGCCATACTTTAATTGCTTCGTGGTCTGGATGAATTTGATATTGATGTAATGCCTCTTTACTTTCAAACTCTGAGTAAAGCATAACGTCACAGGAATCTTTTTCATTACTAAAATCAAATCCAACCTCAATCTTTATTAAGCCATCTACTTTGCCCTGCATTGCAAGAAGTTTTTCTTTTAAGATTTGTACATTGGTTTGTTTATCCTTTCCATAAGCGCGTTCATTCAAGCGCCAGAGAACAATGTGTTTGATCATAAAACTTTTCTCAATTGAATAATGCTGCAATAGTAATTAATTATTTTGTATTTGTAAGCTTAGGAAGAAGGAACTTTATATTAGTTAGCAAAGAAAAGGGGAGGCTTATTCAAACAAACCTCCCCATTAAAGGATTACTGATTTACTTTTGCATTATTATCCGGCTTTCCATCTGTATTTTTTAATAATAGTTGTATCCTTGTGAGCAATTGGATCGGGATAGCCATCTGGATCGTTAATTACATATCCATCGTAGCTTACATTTCCATTTGTGATTAACAACAGACCACTAACATGCGGAGCAGACATAGAGGTTCCGCTCATTGTGGCATACCCACCATTTTTATATGTAGAATAAACATAAACTCCAGGTGCGCAAAAATCGATAGGTGGGTTACCGTAGTTAGAGAAATAAGCCCAAACATCATCTTTATCACAGGCAGAAACAGTATAAATATTTTCACCGTTTACCCTGGCGGGAGAATAATTGTTTGCATCTTTACGTGAATTTCCGGCAGCAAGCGAAACGTATATTCCGGCATCGCCAAGGTTTATTACCGCCAAATCTACCGGTTCATAAATGCTGCCACCAAGACTTAGATTAGCCACATCACCGGGCTCTGCAGTTGAGGCAACGTAATCTATGCCGGCAATAATAACAGACCAGGGTCCAAAACCTCTTCTATCAAGAACCTTGACAGGAACCACTTCCGCACCTGCAGCTACGCCAACAACTCCAATGGTATCATCTTTAGCCGCAACAATCCCGGCACAATGACTGCCATGACCATTGTCGTCTTCGGGCGGAATGCTTTCATCAAACATATTTTTGCCCAGGGTTTGATTTACATTAAGATCCGGATGATCAAGGTCAATTCCTGTATCAATAATCCATGCTTTGTTGGTACCCGTATAAACTACAGGTCCTCCAACACGTAATATTCCATAAGGAATGGTTTGTGGTGGGGGCAGTACAGGATCTGGACTGGGCTTTTCAAGCACAACAACTTTGTCATGATACACTTTTATACCTGGTTGTTTCCTAAGAATATTAGCTTCTGATTCAGTTAAATTAATTGCGAATCCTTCAATTGCAGAAGCATATATATAAAGTAGTTTTGGTTCCTCAACATTTAAATTTTTCAGCATATAATAAGCTTTATTTGATACTCGTTCCAGGTTGACTTGATATTCGGCGCCTCTTGATTTAATTCCTATAGCGTCTTGTTCAAACAAAACAATATACTGACCGGGAATAATATCTCCGGATTTATAGAGCGTATATTCATCCGTAGACGGAGTGATAATATTATTGTCATCTTTTTGACACCCGACAAGTGCGAGGAGAATAACAGCAGAGATTAATAAAAAGTATTTTTTCATACTAGCTCCCTT
>JALHTS010000530.1 GCA_022865965.1 Ignavibacteriaceae bacterium | reverse complement strand
GGTGCAATTGATCATATTAAAGAAAATATTAGCCCCGGTGAAACGGTTGAGATTATTTCATCTTCGGGACAAAAAATTGGGAAAGGCGCTTACTCTCCCGTTTCACAAATCAGAGTTCGAATGTGGACCTTTAATCCCGATGAAGAAATTACTTCAGCATTCTTTCAGAAAAAAATATCCACAGCTTATGAATTAAGACAACAACTATTTAATAGCCAAACAAACGCATACAGAATAATTAATGCAGAGAACGATGGACTGCCCGGTGTTATTGTCGATTGTTATGATGATTATTTATCCTGCCAGTTTCTTTCTGCCGGTGCGGAATACTGGAAGGAAGAAATTGTTAATCAGCTTATCGAATTAATAAAACCAAAATCTGTTTATGAAAGATCTGATTCGGATGTAAGAATAAAAGAAGGTCTGACCCCTAAAGCAGGATTACTTTATGGTGAAGAACCGCCCGATCAAATTAAAATTATCGAAAACGAATTAAAGTTTCTTGTTGATATAAAGAGCGGACATAAAACCGGATTCTATCTTGATCAAAGAGATAACAGGCTATTGCTTTCGTCATTTGTAAAAGATAAGACCATTTTAAATTGTTTTTCGTACACCGGTGGGTTTTCTGTTTACGCACTTCAATTCAATGCAGAAAAAGTTGTTAACATTGATTCATCATCAACGGCTTTAGAATTACTAAGTAAAAATGTTGCGTTAAACAATCTCGACATTACAAGAAACGAAAACATAAATGACGATGTATTTAAAGTGTTAAGAAGGTTCCGCGATGAAGGGAAATCATTTGATGTAATTATTCTCGACCCGCCAAAATTTGCCGAGTCTGTCAGTCAGATTCAGCAAGCCAGCCGTGGTTATAAAGATATTAATCTTCTCGCAATAAAATTATTAAGTCCCGGAGGAACATTATTTACTTTTTCTTGTTCCGGTCATATCACCACAGATTTGTTTCATAAAATTATTTCCGATGCAGCACTTGATTCTAAAAGAGAAGTAAGAATTATTAAACAGATGACTCAGTCAGCAGATCATACTGTTGCATTAAATTTTCCGGAAGGACTTTATTTAAAGGGCCTGATTCTTAAAGCAATTTGAAAAAGTTAATAAGAATTGAATAATATTTATTTGCCCCGACTCAACTAATTTAACAGCGCTTCTCACTTATAAGAATTATAAAACACATCTCTTCTTCATACTGAAAAGAAAAACATTATAACAACTTATTTTTAAAGGTTTAAAGAGTATTTTAGCTATTAATATTTTTGGAATATAATTTGAAATGATATAGCAAAAAAAAGGAAAGGCAAAAATCCCTATGTTCGAATTCAAATTCACTGAAGAGCAAAATATGCTCCGCGATATGGTTAAAGATTTCACAAACAACGAAATTAAACCTATTGCTGCTAAAATTGACCTTGAAGGAAAAATCCCTGATGATCTTATTAAGAAGATGGCAGAGATTGGCTTGCTTGGAATTTCGTTTCCGGAAGAATACGGTGGAAGCGGATTTGGTGAGGTAGGCTACTGCATTATGCAGGAAGAAGTCGGTCGTGGATGTATGTCAACGGCAACTTTCATCGGTGCTCACCAATCAATCGGATCAAATACAATTTATCTGGGTGGGAATGAAGAACAAAAGAAAAATTTTCTTACGCCCCTTGCACAGGGAGAAAAAATTGCCGCATTCGGTTTAACAGAAGCTCAGGCAGGTTCTGATTCTTTCAATCTTAAAACAAAAGCTGTCCTTGAGGGTGATGAATGGGTTATCAATGGTGAAAAGCTTTGGATAACGAACGGAGGAATCGCCGATATCATTTCATTATTTGCCAGAACAGAAAAAGGTATAAGCGCATTTGTTGTTGAGACAAATACTCCTGGTTTCAAAGCTGGTCCTCCTGAAAAGAAAATGGGAATACGCGGAAGTGTTACAAACGCATTGAGCCTTGAAAATGTACGCATTCCAAAGGAAAATCTTTTAGGTACAGACGGCAGAGGCTTTTTACTGGCAATGAAAACGCTTGATGCAGGAAGACTTGGACTTGGGGCTGCCTGCCTTGGTACTGCAAAAGAACTTCTTGAGCTTTCAACAAAATATGCTAAAGAAAGAGTCCAGTTCGATAATCCTATTGCTAATTTTCAGGCAATTCAGTTTATGCTTGCAGATATGGCTGTTTTGATTTATAATATGGAATCAATTGTTTACCGCACTGCCGTTGATTATGATCTTAAAAAGAATATTTCGATACAATCGGCAATGGTAAAATTATACTGTTCCGAAGCTATAGATAGTATTGTAGATTCCGCAGTACAAATCCATGGAGGTATGGGATACTCACAGGAACTTCCAATTGAAAGATTTTACAGAGATTCAAGAATAAATAGAATATTTGAAGGCACAAACGAAATTCAAAGGGGAATTATTGCCAGAGAAGTAATTAAGAAAAGCGGAAAACTATAATAAAAATTAATAAGTTTTGGGAGAGAAAAATGCCGGCTAAAAAAATATCAAAAAAAATCCCTGCAGTAAAAGCAAAGTCCAAAGCTGCAAAGCTTTATTATTACAGGATGATGTTCGATGACAATGAAAAGAAAAATTACATGAAAAGTTCACTGACTCACAAACAAGTTGAAAAATATGTGAAGGCTTATGAAAAGACTCACCAAAAGTTTGTGAACACAGAGTTCGTTCAGTTTCTGAAAAAATATGATAAGAAAGCAGAGATTATAGAAATAAGCGACATGTCGTACTGATACCTGTTGTTCTGCGTCGCTTTATTCGTCCCGGTTGAGACTGTTTCCTGCCTCCTTCAGTCCAGCCGGGAATTTTTATATCATAAATATATCGTTTCAATTCGGGTATGAATCACTTCTCTATCTTTTATTTTATCCCTAATTTTGAGCAGTAAAAATTATACTTTTTATAACAACTCACTTAAGGAACCGATATGAAATCAATCATTTCCTTTTTAGCAATTTTAATTTTAATATCCTCAGCCTCATTCATTACTGCACAGGATATGGACAAAGGCGTTTTTATTGAACACAAATCCGGTTTTTATGATGAGGTGTTAAAGGGCATAAAAGAGTTTAATGAAAAACCCAAGAAAGAAAAAAAATCTTTTAAAATGGATTTTACCGGAATGGATCTTCCTAAGTCCATTAATGAATTTACATACTACTGGCATAGTGAACCTATTTCACAAGGACAAACCGGAACTTGCTGGTCATTTTCAGCAACTTCTTTTCTTGAATCGGAAATTTATCGTCTTCACAAAAAACAAGTTCAGCTTTCTCCTATTTACACAGCTTACTGGGAATATGTTGAAAAGACTAAAGAATATATTCGTGAAAGAGGCAACTCTGAGTTTGGTGAGGGTTCAGAGGCAAATGCAGTTCCAAGAATATGGAAAGAATACGGAATTGTTCCGTTTGATTCATATCCTGGACTGCTTCCGGAACAAAAATATCACGATCACAGCATAATGTTCAGCGAAATGAATGATTATCTAAAAAATATAAAGAGCACTAATTCATGGAATGAAGATGAAGCTGTAAAAACTGTTAAAGCAATTATGAATCACTATCTCGGAGTTCCACCGACAGAGATCGTGGTTGATGGGAAAAAATATTTCCCAAAGGAATATTTCGCTTATCTTAAAATAAACCTTGATGATTATGTTGATATATTATCAGTTAAGCAGCAGCCATATTGGAAACAAGTTGTTTACGAAGTGCCTGATAACTGGTGGTTCAGTAATGATTATTACAATATCCCGCTTGATGATTTTATGAATGTTATTAAATCCGCAATTAAAAACGGATACACGATGGCAATTGGCGGTGATGTGAGTGAAGCCGGATACGATAGTTGGGCCAAGTGTGCTTTAGTTCCGACTTTTGATATTCCATCAGAATATATAAATGAAGATGCAAGACAATTTCGTTTTTCTAATAAAACCACGACTGATGATCACGGAATTCATCTTGTCGGTTATACAGAAAAAAATGGAATTACCTGGTTTTTAATAAAAGACTCAGGAGCAGGCTCAAGAAATACCGGTGATATAGGTTATTATTTTTATCATGAAGATTATGTTAAGTTGAAAATAATGGTTTTTATGGTTCACAAAGATGTATTTAAAGATTTGTTTAAGAGGTTTAATTAAAAACTAAATCTTTTCTTGAGAAAATAAAACTTTTGTGGGACAAGTGCCCTAAAGGCTTGTCCTTTGATATTATTACGCCTTCGTTACACAAAATGGATTGACATTCTCATAAAAATTGTTAAATTACAATCAACTTGATTTATAAAAATATTTTCACAATCACGGTTCATAGTTTTGAAGCAACTGTTACTGAATAAAGAGTTTGGTTAATTGGTTTTGAGTATATCCTTCAATTTCTCGAAGGGTAACAGCAAAAAGCCAAAATACTGTTTTCCTAAATTCCCGCACTCAAATCCAATCTGAACTTTTTCCAAAAATAATATTAATCAGAAATTTTAAAAGAATTGAAAAGTAAATGAATTTCTTCAACATTCTGATAATAGGCGGCAATGAGATTGCTCTTGTTTGTGCGCTATCAGCAAAAAAAACATATCCCGAAAAAGAGGTTGCGCTAATAACAAATAATCTTGGAAATGCGTTTATTAATAATTTATTTAAACCCGGATCCTTAAATAACGGCGATCGTGGTATCAACGTTATATCTGACGAAGTAATATCCAGAACCGATAATATAATTGAGCTAATGAGTGGTGAGAAAATTGCTTTTGAGAAGATTGTAATTTCAACCGGATCAGAAGCAATAAAACCCCATATAGATGGTGTTGAGAAAGAGGGTGTTTATTTCATCGACAAGGATCCGGCTCATATTCTTTCTATAAGAAAAAAAGCCATGCTCGCTAAGAATATTGTTGTGTTTGGCGGAGATTATGTTGGAGTGGTCGTTGCTGATGAGCTTCTCGGTGCCGGAAAAAACGTTACTATTATTCAAAGATCAAACAGATTGCTTCCATCTTCGATTGATCTGGATGTAAGTAATGAGGCAAGAAAAATTATTGAGAACCAGGGCGGAAGAATAATATTTAAATCAAAAATAAGAGAGGTGCTTGGTGCCGATAAAATAACCGGAGTCAGGCTTAGGAATGATGAAAAATTAATTTGTGATTTTCTGATCATCTGCTGCGGTGAACAACCGAACACACATCTAGCTGAAAAGTTTGGATTGGTTTATGACAACGATAGAGGAATTCTCGTTGATGAATATCAGAGGACATCTGATAAAAATATTTTTGCTATTGGTGAATGTGCGGCCCGATTTGATTTCTTCTGCGGGGATTTTTCTAATTTCATACTGTCTTCTACACGAATTGAAGAAGCTAAAATGATCGGATCTAATATTTATTCGGTAATCTATAACCGCGGCAGACTGATCGATTATATGAATGAAAAGAAAAATATACAGAATAGCATCGAGAGAACGTTAAGCTCAGCGGTAACGTCAAAAGAAAAACAAACTGTTAGTTCAATATTAAACCATTTAGGAGGTCTGCTATGAAAGTTGCAATCCGTTCAAAAGACGGAATAACAGTGTCAGATTCAGTAACATGCTTTTCCGGATATCTTGTTTATGAGCTGGATGGTGAAAAAATTATAAACCGCGAATTCAGGAAATGTGATTTTTCCCATT
>JALHTS010000529.1 GCA_022865965.1 Ignavibacteriaceae bacterium | reverse complement strand
TTGGAAAATATGTGTAAAAAGCATCACCGGGATCTGTAGCTTTATTTGTTATTTCAATTGAACCATTTATATCGCAGGAAACATCACCAACAACAGTTAGTTTCTTTTCAGAATTGATATAACTATCACTCTGTAAAAAATTCTTTGTTAATAATTTTGGATATTTCTCTGTCCAATAAATACAGTTAACAAGTATAGTTAAATAGGGAATGTACTCCTCAAATTTCCCTTCATAATTCTCAGGATGATCATAATAATCCTGCAATTGAAAAGATCCTTTTTTAGGATTTACAATATCTTTTTCTTCAAAAACAACTTTAAATACATTATTCGCTTTTTCTTTTTTAGAAATTCGATTTAAGTTATGAAGTTCTTCCGGCTTTATAGATTTGACCGGAAGAAGATCCAAAATTTCCTGTGCTCCTTTAGAAACATTACCATAACCGGCGAAACCAACTACCAGAGGCTGTAAAGCTTCTGCTATCCCATCGGTTCTGATTTGATCACCGATTTCTTTTATAACCTGCTTTGCTTCTTCAATTGATTTATACTTATATGCCTGATTAATTTTTTCAAAAGGAGTTTTATAACCCCTTAGTTTTAATTTTTGTCCGAGTGCGTGAAGAGTTTCTATCATACCGGCAATTCCGGCATACTTGCCAAAGAATATCAAGCGTTTGTTGGATTCATCTAAAATTCTCTCGTAATCTATTAAGTTGCATCTCAATTCCATCATCTTTTTGAGCAAAGGCATATTGTGGTATTGCCCTTTAATAGTATGAGAGAAAAATATATAAGTCTTGCCCTCTCGATAAAAATGTAACGGTATTTCTTTCACTGCAAAAATTGTATTGGCACTTTGGATATCCTCGGTAACTTCAGCACCTGCTGCGCTATACTGGTCATTGCTATAAGCTCGAATTTCAGATGGCTGGATAAGAGTCTGAATACCGAATTTCTGTTTCAGGTATTTAATATCATCGGGAATCAGGGGAACACGTTTTTCCCATTTATTTTTATCTGCCCGTCTTATTCCAATAATCATTTAAAATCCTTTAATAATTTTAGAAATAATGCAAGAACAATTAGTTTTTGTTAGTAAAAAAGAAGAATAGAGAAGAAACAAATTATTAAAAAACATTTTCGAAGCTGGAAATAAAATAGCTTCGAAGATTTTTTCCCCCCGAGTATATGTAGAAAGTATAAAGAGTTGTCATTATAAAATTTAAAATTACAAACAAAAATAAACATATACTTTTGTTTTTCAAATGCAAAAATCTATTTCCTCAATTAAAATTTTAAATTGTTGATATCTTGCAATTGATTATTAATATTTAATTAGTTACACTTACCGTAACAATTTAAAGAATTATGTCCGCTTCCACCAAACTTTCAACTGCAGTAAAAGCTTTGAGCTATTTGGCAGCAGTCTCTCCTGAACCGAAGAATAGTTCAGATATATCCAATCATACTGGTATAAATGCTTCAAAGTTGAGAAAAATCTTTTCTTTTCTTGTAAAAAGCGAAATTGTAGAAAGTGAAAAGGGCACTAACGGTGGATTTACCTTAAGGAAAGATCCCGATAAAATTAACCTACAGGAAATTTATTGTGCAATTGAAGATAGAAAAGCTTTTCATCTCGATGTGAATACAGGAACATCTGGTGAATCAAAGAATAATCAGAAATTTAATATTTTTTTTCTTGATCTGTTCGCTGACATTCAAGTGACAATAGAAAATGAGATGAAAAATATTACTCTTAAATCTATAATTAACAAAATTAATTCAAACTAATATGTGAGGTTGTTATGGAATTCTTAAAGAAACTGGGAATAAAAGAAAAAAATTTCGGAGCCAGCACCGGTACAAAATGGCTTGAAACTACAGACCAGAACGAATTAAAAATTTATTCTCCCGCAACGGGTGAATTTATTGCTTCAGTCTATCAGGCTTCTGAAGCAGATTATGAAAAAGTAGTTCAAACTGCTCATGAGGCTTTTATTAAATGGAGGATGATGCCTGCTCCAAAACGCGGGGAAATAGTCAGACAAATTGGAAATCGTCTTAGAGAGTTTAAACAGGAATTAGGTACACTTGTTTCATTTGAAATGGGAAAAAGTCTTCAGGAAGGTTTAGGCGAAGTTCAGGAAATGATTGACATTTGTGATTTTGCTGTTGGTCAATCCCGACAACTCTATGGTTTTACAACGCAGTCCGAAAGACCTATGCATAGAATGTACGATCAATATCACCCTTTGGGAGTTGTTTGTACTATTTCTGCTTTTAATTTTCCGGTTGCAGTTTGGTCGTGGAATGCAATGATAGCAGCCATTTGCGGTGATACAAATATTTGGAAACCATCTTCCAAGGTTCCTCTGACAGCAATTGCAACTCAAAATATCATTCAGAAAGTTTTAATCGATAATGACGTTCCGGATGGTGTGTTTACTTTGATTGTTGGACGTGGTTCAACAATTGGTGAGCGGATTCTTAATGATAAAAGAATACCATTAATTTCTGTTACTGGTTCAACAAGAGTTGGAAGACATGCTGGTGAAGTTATTGCAAAGAGATTTGGTCGAGCTATACTTGAATTAGGAGGAAACAATGCCATAATAATTTCTCCTGATACTGATCTTAAAATTGCAATTCCTGCTGTTGTCTTTGGTGCGGTTGGAACTGCAGGACAGAGATGTACCAGTACAAGGAGATTGATTATTCATGAATCAATTTATGACAAAGTAAAAGAATCTATGGTAAAAGCGTATAAATCATTGAAGATTGGTAATCCACTTGATCAAAAAAACCATGTTGGACCATTGATTGATAAAAGTGCTGTCAACGAATTCACCGCTGCTCTTGAAAAAGTTAAAAAGGATGGCGGAAAAGTTATTTTTGGTGGTGAAATTCTTAAAGGTGAAGAATACAAATCCGGTTCTTATGTTGTTCCTGCATTGGTTGAAGCTGAAAATCATTATGAAATAGTTCAGGAAGAAACATTTGCACCTATTTTATATTTGATTAAATATTCAGGTGATGTCCATAATGCAATCGCTTTACAGAACCGAGTAGTTCAGGGGTTATCTTCATCAATCTTTACGAATAACTTACGCGAAGCTGAAGCATTTCTATCAGCAGAAGGTTCGGATTGCGGCATTGCGAATGTAAATATTGGAACGTCCGGTGCCGAAATTGGTGGTGCCTTTGGTGGTGAAAAGGAAACCGGCGGCGGAAGAGAATCCGGTTCCGATGCCTGGAAAGCCTATATGAGAAGACAAACTAATACAATCAATTTTGGCACTCAACTTCCACTTGCCCAAGGTATCAAGTTCGATATTTAGATTATTTCGAATTCCAATATTAAAAGCAGGATTAAAAGTCCTGCTTTTTTTTTCTACCTTCCTTATTATAAAATTATTTCTTTTTGACATGTAACATGTAAAAATCGCCTAATATTTAACTTATTCGAGCTTCCCAAACATCAAAAACTCTAATAAAACCTTGGCTTAATATTTGGGCTAACCGCAGAAAATGAAAAATACAATGCTTCAAATAGACATTAGAAAATTAACATCCTGCGGTTCTGATTGGGAAACCAATCAATATCTTCTTTTAAGGAAAATAAAAGAATGGCAGGAATTATTAGCTAAAAATATAATTTATCCTGTCCTTCAGGAGTCAGAACTTGTGAAAGATAAACTAGATGATCTTCTAATTGAAAATATCGGTTCAAAAAGCTGGCTCGAAAGGGAGGTAAGGGCAATTCTTATAGAAGACCAGATAATTGTACAGGAAAAAGCAAAACACATAAGCACAGAGCTTGATAAGCTTATTAATTATGTTGAATGGGCAATTGAAAATGTTGAATATATAATTCGCGAAGCAAGGATAATTTTTGATTTTATAAAAGATGATATTTCCATTAATCATCTTAATTCTGATGATAAGTACAGAGGTAAAGGATACTTTGTTGTTCAGGATAATAAAAAAGAGGTGGTGAAAATCTATTTATATGAAATGATTATCAGCTGGACTTATGATCATCCAATAGAAAATATAAAATTTACTTTGCTTAGATCAATTCCAAGTTTGTTAATGGATAGTTCCATAGAGGAATTGATGGAGAAGTTCGTTGTGCACTCTCAAAAAATGTATAAACCAATGGTTTACGTTTGTAAAACTGATCTTGATTTCTCTTTTAACGAATCAATCTTACCAGCATTAAAAACTAGATTGTTAAAAGAAATAACAAATTAAAACTAACCAACTTTCTCCAAAATCAGATCTGCAAGAATATTCACTGATTCTCTCAATAGAAAATCTTTTTCATTCTCTTCATTTGAAGAAACTTCACCTTTTTCAAGAAGCTTTAGTCCTTTAGCTTTTCTCAATTCATTTTCACGCTCAAACTTTCTGTCTTCTGCTTCCTGTTTTTCTTGGCTGCGTTGAGAAAGATTCAGCGAGAAACTGCTTCTTTTTCTATTTTCTTTAAACTCCTTAATCTCCAAAAGCATTTGTTGATATTCTATGTTATCAACCATGCGAGTTTGATGTTTTTTCTTAAGAAAAGGTAAGAATTTTGAGAGATCATAATAAATTTCATATTCAGATGATTCGATCTGATCCCAGGGCAGAGCATTTTTTTCTGAGCTTTCTCCAAATTCATCAGCCTCAAAATAACTTGGGAAAATTATATCCGGAATTACTCCTAAGTGTTGTGTGCTGCCGCCATTTACCCGATAATATTTTGCTATGGTTAACTTAACCTGACCAAGCTCACCTTTTTGTCTGGAAGAAAGACTATTTAAATCAATCAAATTCTGAACTGTTCCTTTTCCGAAAGTCTGTTCACCTAAAATAATTCCTCTTCCATAGTCCTGAATTGCTGCTGAAAATATTTCTGATGCAGAAGCACTAAATCTGTTTACAATTACAGCTAATGGTCCGCCATAAAGAATATTAGGATCAGGATCGTCACCAATTTCAATTGAACCATCGGAATTTTTAACCTGCACAACCGGACCTTCTTTAATAAATAAACCAGTCAGTTCAATTGCTTCTGAAAGGGAACCACCTCCGTTATTTCTTAAATCGACAACTAAGCCATCAACTTTTTCCGATTCAAGTTCATTAATCAAATTTCTTACATCACGCGTTGTACTCTTAAAATCTTTTTCACCTTTTTTCTGCCCTTCAAAGTCAATATAGAAAGATGGAATTTGTATAACACCAATTCTGAAAGGTTTATTTTCATCAATTATTTCAATCACTTCTTTTTTAGCAGATTGATCTTCAATTTTAACTTTATCTCTAACAAGTGATATTTCTTTTATCTTTCCATCCACATCAGATTTTACCGGAATGATTTGCAATCTTACAGTTGTTCCCTTTGGGCCTCTTATTAGTTTAACGGCTTCCGTAATTCTCCAGCCTATTATGTCAACAAATTCGCCATCTTCTCCTTGTGCTACTCCTATTATTTTATCATCAGGATTTAATAATTTACTTTGGTATGCAGGACCGCCGGGGATAATTTCAACTATTTTTGTATAATCATCTTCTGATTGAAGCCTTGCGCCAATTCCTTCCAGAGAGAGACTCATCTCAATCTTAAAATTATCTGATGTAACTGGAGATAAATAATTTGTGTGCGGGTCAATTGATTGAGTAAAAGAATTCATTGCAAGCTGAAAAACATCCTCAGAGTTATACTGATTAAGAAATTTTGCATAATTCTTGTATCTCTTAAGTAAAGTGCTTTGGATGTAATCCCAATCTTTATCATTTAGTTTATAAGTTAT
>JALHTS010000528.1 GCA_022865965.1 Ignavibacteriaceae bacterium | reverse complement strand
TTTATCTGTTAGAATATATTTATTCTTCAAACTGCGGAATTGCCTAAGCCCACCAGGAAGAAAAACTAAGGTGTTATCGTGCATATTTATCTCTTATTTTCTTATCAAAGTTAACCATTAAGAAATTAATATAGAATTTGACAACGGTATTCTGCTTTAAATTGCCTTTCGCTTCAACAAGTAGTATTTTTTGAACAATAATTTTAATATTCTTCCGAGGCAACGATGAAACAATTCTTCTTATTACTTTGCTTTATTTCTATTACAGTATTTCCACAAACAAAAAGAGCAATTGATGTTGATGACCTTTGGGCGATGAAGCGCATTGGTGCGTACGATGTTTCTCCCGATGGAAAAACTCTAGCATTCACTTTAACCAGCTACACTTTTGAAGCTAATAAGGGAAACACTGATATTTATTTAATTGATTTTGATGGTAAAAATCTTAGATCAATAAAAAATTCTGAAAAAAATGAAGGCGAGCCAAAATTTTCTCCTAATGGAAAAACAATCTCATTCACTCGAGACGGACAAATATGGCAATGTAATTTTGATGGTTCAAATGAAAAGCAGTTAACCAATATTTATACTGAGGCTTCAGGATTTGAATGGTCCGCAGATGGAAAGAAAATTTTGTTTGTTTCTTCTGTTTATCCCGATTGTAAAACACAGCAATGTAATGAAGAAAAAGATAAAGCCTGCGAAGAGAGTAAAGTAAAAGCAAAAATTTTTACAGAGTTAATGTATCGTCATTGGAATGATTGGCGTGGTGATAAACGCAGTCATTTGTTCTTGCTTGATATTGAAGGCGGAAACTTTACTGATTTAACCAGTGGGAACAAAGAAGATGTTCCTCCAATGGCGTTGGGCTCATCAAATGATTATAATTTTTCGCCGGATGGGAATGAAGTTGCGTATGCATTAAATGCCGAATTTACCAAAGCAACCAGTACCAATATTGAGATCTATCTTCTTGATCTGAAATCACCTAAATCACCCAAGCTTATTTCAACAAGCAAAGGCGTTGATTGTCAGCCTGTTTATTCTCCAGATGGAAAGTATCTTGCATGGACTTCAATGAAGCGAGCAAAGTTTGAAGCTGATAAAAAGGATTTGATTTTGTTTAATCGCAAAACAAACGAAGTAAAAAATCTTACCGAAAGTTTTGATAAATCCGTTGATGAAATTATCTGGACCCCTGATTCTAAAACAATTTATTTTATCGCTGGAAATGAAATTTATAATTCAATCTATAAGCTTGATTTAAAATCTGGAAAGATAGATTTATTCCATAAAGAAGATTACAACACAAACATTCAACTATCCAAAGACGGCAGCAAACTTTTCTTTTTAAAGCAACGATCTGATTTACCAAACGAATTATTCTCGTTAAGCACCAATGGCAAAAACACCTTAAAGAGAATTACATTTACAAATGAAGAAATTCTTTCACAGCTTGAAATGAATTCTGTTGAAACATTTTGGTATGAAGGTGCAAACGGTGACAAAGTTCAATCAATCTTAGTTAAGCCTCCATTCTTTGATCCAAATAAAAAATACCCTATGATGTTTTTAATTCATGGTGGTCCACAAGGCGCCTGGGAAGATAATTTTCACTATAGATGGAATCTCCAAATGTTTGCAGGAGCGGGCTATGTTGTTGTAGCACCTAATCCACGCGGCTCAACAGGCTATGGACAAAAATTTACTGATGAAATTTCTGGCGATTGGGGCGGTAAAGTTTATATCGATTTGATGAAAGCTTATGATTATGCTATAGAGAATTTCTCATTCATTGATGCGAAAAATACTTTTGCATCCGGCGCATCTTACGGCGGATATATGATAAACTGGATTGAAGGACACACAGATAGATTTAGTGCTCTTTTCTGCCACAATGGAACTTTCAATCTGGAAAGTATGTGGGGAACCACAGAAGAATTATGGTTTCCGGAATGGGATATAAGCGGTACTCCCTGGGAAAATCCTGAGGCGTATGAAAAATGGTCTCCGCATCGCTATGCAAAGAATTTTAAAACACCAATGTTAATTGTACATAGTGCATTTGATTTTAGATTATCTGAAGAACAAGCATTTCAATTATTTACTACTCTGCAAAGGCTGGAAATTGAAAGTAAGTTCTTGTATTTTCCTGATGAAACTCATTTTGTTTCCAAACCGCAAAACGCGAAGTTGTGGTGGAATACGGTATTTGATTGGTTTAAATCGCATCAAAAATAGGAGAAGTGATGAAAGAAAAAGATTTTGATATTATAACTCCCGACGACGAGATTT